>NZ_PVZF01000011.1 GCF_003002055.1 Kineococcus rhizosphaerae | reverse complement strand
GAGGTGAACTCCGACATCACGATGCAGGCCTTGACGGCCTGACCACACGGAGCATCACGCAGCGAACGTCGTACACCACCTCAGTGGACTTGACCGCAGCGCGTTGTCCTCAGCCTCACGGGCGGCGGACTTGGCCTCCTCGAAGGCAGTCCACGCTCGGTCAAGGTCTCCAACGTCCAAGGACTGCCACCCCACCAACGATGCGAGGTCCGCAGTGACGGCCGCAAGCTCTCGTCGGGCCCCTGTCTGGACCAGGTAGCGCCGCTGCTGCGTGGTTTCGTCCAGGAGGTTGCGGGCGTACTCCAGCACGTCGGCCGCCCCGAACTGGCCGTCGGCCTTCCGGATGGCCTCGACCTGGTGGTGCAGGTGAGCTGTGCTCCCCGCCTCGAAGAGTGCAGCCCGGCCCAACGCCTGCGTGAGACTAAGCGGACTGGTCAGAGCCGTGGACACGCCTGCTGGTGCAAAGCCAAGGCCTTCATCGGAAACGTTGAGCACCTCCCGCAGCAGCTGACGATGGAAGTCACCCGGGGCCACCTTGCCGTTCTCCCAGCGGGAAATCTGCGTCTTGAGGCTCTCAACGCTGCCCACGGGCGTACCGAGCTGCTGTCCGCGCTGTCGCAGCTTCATCGCCAGGGCGGTCTGCGACCACCCTCGCGCCAAGCGCACGTCCTGAATGCGTGTCAATGCTCACTCCCGTGGATCTCTGCGGCCTCGCCAAGGTACTGGCGGACAGAGTGCCCGAAGCCACCGACACGAGGACAGGGGTTGACTCAACCCCTGTCAACGGTCGTCATCTTCTACGCCACGAACGCCTCCGCTTCGCTCGTCACATCGGCGCAACCGCGCTGGATGAAACGAGGAGGACGACATGGCGATTCAGGGCGCGATTCCATTGGGGCAGGACCTGGTGTTCCCGCACGGCGCGTACGTCGTGGGGGAGGTCGAGCAGGTCCAGGACTTCGACCGCCGCCAGGCCGGCGAGGTCGACTTCCAGTCCCGCGACAAGAACACCGGCGAACGGCTGTGGGCGGTGCGCGTCGTCGACGCCGACCCCGAAGCCCGCCGCGGACAGGCCGAGGTCGTCGTCAAGGTCATGGCCGAGCACCAGCCCGTCCCGCCGGCCCCGCTGCCGGGCCTGCCCTTCCGACCCGTCGTCTTCGACGGGCTCACCGCCACCCCGTACGTGGACACCAACCGCGCCCGCCCTCGTCTGGCGTGGTCGCTGAAGGCGACAGGTATGTCGGCTCCTGGCAAGACCGCGGCGAAGACTGACGCTGGGCGGGCCGCCTGATGCGGGCGCAGAAGCTCCAGGAGGAACGGAACGAGCGGAACAGCATCGCCGCGCAGATCGGTGCGTTGCTGCGCTCCCGTCCCGGCTCACAGATCTCGCTGCGGGAGCGGGCGGCGTGGTTCGAGCGCAAGGCAGAGCTGTTCGGGCAGCTCGCCGAGCACTACGGGCCGATCGACCCGCAGGAAGCAGCAGAGTGCCGCTACCTGTCCACCATCGCCGCTGAGGAAGGTGCCCGGCTGCGGTCGGTGTCACGTCACCCCGCGGGCCGCACCCGCCTCCGCGCGGCAGAGGTGGCGTGATGAGTGGCCGTCCGCAGGGGATCGTGACTCACCAGCCAGCGCAGCAGAACACCGCGACCTCTGACGACTGGATCGCGGACCTCATCGTCTCGTTGCTGTCCCTGGTCTGGTGGATGGTCAAGACGGCCGTGCTGCTGGCGTGGCGCTTCCCGCTCGTCGTGGCCGGTCTCCTCACGGGGTGGTGGGCGTACACGAGCGATCACCTCTTCCTGGTCGGCATCGTCGCCGCGGTCCTCGTGATGGCACTGGTGGTGTGGCGCCTGGTGTGGCCGGGGTCGTTCTCCCACCTCATCGCCCAGCCCGCGTGGCGGCGGCGCAAGCGGCGGGCGATCCGGCGCAACTGGCCGGGGCTGTGTGAACGGGTCGGCCTGGCGCTGGCCGTCACCGACCGCCGCTCTGGTCAGCGCGAGTCCTGGACGCCGGGTCTGTCCCGGCTGCGGTGGGCCTCTTGGGAGCACCTCGTGCTGACCGGGCGGGTGCAGGTCGTTGCCGGGCAGACCGTCGACGACCTTGCCTCGGCGGCAGAAACGCTGGGTGCGGCGTGCGGGGCCTGGTCGTGTCGGGTCCGCAAGACCGGCCCTCGCACCGCGGTCGTCACCTGGCTCTACGGCGACCCCCTCGCCCAGGTCGTCACCCGGCTGCCCGTTCCGCAGGTCTTGGATGCAGCCGCGGTCCCGATTGGGCTTCGAGAGGACGGGCAGCCGTGGCTGCTGCGCCTGGCCGCCACCCACGTCCTCATCGTCGGGGTCACCGGCGCCGGGAAGGGCTCGGTGGTGTGGTCCCTGCTCGGTGGCATCGCCGGGGGCATCCGCGACGGACTGGTGCAGGTGTGGGCCGTGGACGGCAAGGCGGGGATGGAGCTGCAGCCGGGCCGGGACCTGTTCACCCGGTTCGAGACCACCGTCGAGGACGGCGTGCAGCTGCTCGAAGACGCCGTGGTGCTCATGACGGAGCGGGCGGCCCGGATGGCTGGGACCTCCCGCCGCCACGAACCCAGCACCCGGGAACCGCTGCTGGTGGTCCTGGTCGATGAGGTGGCGTTGCTCACCGCCTACACCCCGGACCGCAAACTCCGCGACCGGGCAGAGAAGGCGCTGGCCGCGATCGCCACCCAGGGGCGCGCACCGGGTGTCGTCCTGGTCGCGGCGTTGCAGGACCCCCGCAAAGAGGTCCTCGGCCTGCGCAATCTCTTCCCGACCAAGATTGCGATGCGGCTGGACGAGAAGGCTCAGGTCGACATGGTCCTCGGTGAGGGGGCGCGGGAGTCAGGGGCGGTGTGCCACCAGATCCCCGACACTTCCCCCGGTGTCGCCTACGTCAAGGTCGACGGCGTCCGTGAGCCCGTCCGGGTCCGCGCCGCCTACTACGACGACCAGGCCATCGAAGACCTCGCCCGCACCCACGCACCGAGCAAGGCACCGGAGTCCCGGCCGGTGTTCTCCGTCGTCGACGACTCCCACCCTGAGACGGGCGATGACCTACGTCAGGAGGGTGCGGCGTGAACGCCCTGTCCCCCGCCGCAGAGGCTGAGGTCGGTCGTCGGTTGCTGTCGCCCACCTTCGACCGGTGGGCCGAGCAGGCCGCGAACTGCGGGCACTGCGCCCGCCCCGTCCGCCTGCGCGGGCAGGCCACCACCGTGGATCGCGTCACCGGCGAGGTGCTCTCGACCTACGACTCCGCGAACGAACCGGACGGAGTGCTCTACACCCGCTGCGGCAACCGCCGCGCCAGCGTCTGCCCGTCGTGTTCCCACGAGTACAAGGGCGACATGTGGCACCTGCTTGCCGCAGGAGCCGCGGGCGGGATGAAGGGGGTTCCGGAGTCGGTGGCCACACACCCGCTGGTGTTCGCTACCCTCACCGCCCCGTCCTTCGGTGCCGTGCACGGGCTGCGCCGCAACGGTGGTCGTCCGAGCATGTGCCGCCCCCGGTCGACGTCCGCGGTCTGTGAGCACGGAAACCCGATTGGCTGCCGCACCAAGCACGCTGAGGGCGACCGTCGCCTCGGGCAGCCGTTGTGCGCGCAGTGCTACGACTACACCAGGCACGTGGTGTGGCAGTGGTGGTCTCCGGAACTGTGGCGACGGTTCACCATCGCCCTGTGCCGGACCCTCGCCGCGCACTTGGGGTTGACGCAGAAGGACACCCACGCGCTGGTGCGGGTGTCGTTCGCGAAGGTCGCGGAGTTCCAACGCCGCGGGGTGGTCCACTTCCACGCCCTCATCCGACTCGACGGCCCACCCACCGACACCGCGGAGTTCCCCGCACCGCTGGCAGGGGTGAGCGCACAGCAGTTGTGCAAGCTCGTCCACGTCGCCGCCGCCCGGGTCTGGTTCGACGCCCCCGCGACTGAAGCCCGTGGGGAGCTGCGCCGGTTGCGCTTCGGGACGCAGGTCGATGCCCGCGCCGTCACCACCGCCGCGACTCGCGAGGTCGGCCGTGCCGACCACCCCGACGACGGCCTGCACCCGGAGACGGTCGCGGCGTACATCGCGAAGTACGCCACGAAGGCGTGCGACGACTTCGGCCTCCCGCCGGGTCTGCGTAATGCCGAGGCGGCGCGGCGGATGGGCATCGTCGAGCACGTCTGTCGTCTGCTCGCTGAGGTGCAGTATCTGGCTCAAAGCGGCGGGCCGAAGTACCTGCCGCTG
Organism: Kineococcus rhizosphaerae; assembly: GCF_003002055.1. Taxonomy (NCBI): domain Bacteria; kingdom Bacillati; phylum Actinomycetota; class Actinomycetes; order Kineosporiales; family Kineosporiaceae; genus Kineococcus; species Kineococcus rhizosphaerae. The sequence goes on along the minus strand of NZ_PVZF01000011.1, from coordinate 193,793 downwards.
GCGAAGTGGGGCGCAATGTTGGGTTTCCGAGGGCACTTCTCGACGAAGTCCCGCCGCTACTCCACCACCCTCGGCCGGTTGCGCTCGGCGCGGAAACGGTGGTCGGTCCAGCAGTTGCGCGACCGTCTGACGGGGCGCACGAACTCGATGGCTGATGTCGATGCGCGGGACGCCGAGGAGACGACGCTCGTCGTCAGCTCCTGGTCGCTGGACGGCATCGGCTGGCTGAACGCGGGAGATGCCGCCCTCGCCGCTACCGCCGCCGCACAAGCCCGCGAGTGGTCCGACGACCGTGCCCGCGCCCGACGCGCGACCCAGCTCTGACTTTTCCACCACGACTTCCGCGAAGGACCGTCCATGAACCACGAGCAGCGCACCGCTCCCGCCCGTCTCCTCTACCGCGTGCAGGACGCCGCCGAGGCGCTGAGCCTGAGCCGCAGCGTCATCTTCGAACTACTGCGCTCGGGCCGTCTGCGCTCGGTGCACGAGGGCCGTACCCGGCTCATCCCGTACGAGGCGCTGGTGGAGTACATCGCCTCCCTCGAGGACGCCGCCTGATGCCTGCCCGTCGTGGCCGGGGTGAGGGCGGTCTCCACTGGGACGAGCAGCGCCAGCGGTGGATCGCCAGCGTCAGCCTCGGCTTCACCCCCGCCGGGAAGCGCATCGTCAAGCGCGGCAGCGGTAAGACGAAGACCGAGGCCCGGTCGAAGTTGAAGGAGGTGCTGCGCGACCAGGACGACGGTCTGGCCATCGCCCCGAACGACTACACCGTGGCCCAGGCCGTCGAGGACTGGCTCACCTACGGCTTGCACGGGCGGTCGGAGACCACCGTCACGACGAACCGCATCCTCGCCCGCACCCACGTCATCCCGGACATGGGTGCTCGCAGGCTCCGTGACCTCAGCGCTGAGGACGTCGACCGGTGGTTGGCTCGGAAGGCACAGACGCACAGCACCCGGACGCTGCAGGGCATCCACTCGGTCTTGAACCGGGCGGTGCGGCGGGCAATGTCCCGGGACAAGGTGAAGCGGAACGTCGTCGGCCTGTGCAGCGTGCCGCAGGGCAAGCCCGGCCGACCGTCGAAGGCTCTCACCATGGCTCAGGCCGACGCCGTGCTGCGGGCGGTGGAGTCGACCCGGCTGCGCGGTTACGTCGTGCTGTCGATGCTGACCGGAGCCCGCACGGAGGAGCTGCGGGCGTTGCGGTGGGACCACGTCGACCTCGTGGGCCGTCCGGACGTGGTGCCGCCGGTCCCGGCCCACGTGGCGGTGTGGAGGTCGGTGCGCGTCGGCGGAGACACGAAGACCCGCAAGTCGCGGCGCACGCTGGCCCTGCCGCGGCGGTGCGTGGAGGCACTGCTCGCTCAACGAACGCAGCAGGAACGCGACCGGGCTGCAGCCGGGGCCCGGTGGGTCGAGAACGGTCTGGTCTTCACGTCCAAGGTGGGCACCCCGTTGGACCCGGCGCACGTACGCCGGGACTTCCGCCTGGCCATCTCGACGGCTGAGGACGTCGACCCGGCTCAGTGGACGCCGCGCGAGCTGCGGCACAGCTTCGTGTCGCTGTTGTCGGACTCGGGGGTGCCGTTGGAGGAGATCTCCCGACTCGTCGGGCACAGCAGCACGGCGGTGACCGAGCTGGTCTACCGGAAGCAGATCCGTCCCGTCGTTCAGACCGGCGCCGTGGTCATGGACCGGCTGTTCTGAACGGCAGGTCGGGCGCTGCGGAGCGTCCTGGTTCATCACGGACTGCCGATCATCCGTTGCTGACGTCTCCTATTCTGCCCAGGTGAGTGATCTGTTCGACAGCCATGCGCGGGACGCCGCGGCGCCTCTGGGCGACCAGCCAGCTCTAGACGCCGCGCTGCCGCACGTGGTTCACGACTACCCCGCCGCGGTGATGCTGGTGGACACCGCGTCCAATCAGATCGTCTACGTCAACGACCTGGCCCGGCAGTTGGCCCCCGACGTGACGCTGCCGATCGACGTCGAGGACTGGTCCCGGGCAGCGGGCTTGCAGGTCGCCGCCGGCGGTGAGCTCGTCGACAGCGCCACGCCGCTGACCCAGGTCGCCCAGGGCGATCCCGAACGTGGACGTCAGATCAGCGCTGCGCTGCGGTCGCAGGCCACCGAGGCGCGTGAGGCCCTGTGGGCGATCGGCATGCCCCTGCTCGACGCCCCACCGCCGCTGCGGGCACGCTCGCTGTTGATCCTCATGCCCGTGCGCTTCCCCACAGCCGTCGCCGACGTCACCGACGCCGCGGTCGTGGGACGCGCCCACCGTTCGGTGCTGGCCAGTGGCCTGGCCCTGGCCATCAGCGACCCGACGGCCGAGGACGACCCACTCATCTGGGTCAGCCGCAGCTTCGAGGAACTCACCGGCTACACCCGCGAGGAGGTGGTGGGCCGCAACTGCCGGTTGCTGCAAGGTGACGACACGCTCCCTGCCGACGTTGCTCATCTGCGGGACGGCATCGCCCAGGAGCAGACAGTCAGCAAGACCATCCTGAACTACCGCCAGGACGGGTCGGCTTTCTACAACCACGTCGTCATCTCCCCCGTCTTCGACGCCGAGGGGCGGCTGACGCACCGGGTGGGAGTCCTGACCGACGTCACCGGCCAGGTCCTCGCCGCCCGCGAGCTGGAAGAGGCCCACGCCGAGGCTGACCGCGCTCGAAAGGCGCAGGCCGCCGCGGAGGAGGTGGGCCGCTTCGGACGGCTGCTGTTGGTGCTGAGCGAGTCCTTGACCGCGACCGTGACCGTGGAGGACGTGGCCGCCACCGTCAGCGACGTCGTGGCCCGCGAACTGGGGGCCGCAGGTGGGGGCTTGCTGTTGGCCGACGCCACCCAGACTCACCTCGACTTCGTGTCGATGGACGCCATGCCTCAGGACACCGACGCCGCCTGGTCGAGGCTGACGTGGAACGAGGACGCACCGATCTCACTGGCCGCCCGCAGTCGTCAAGGCGTCTTCTACCGAGACCACCACGCGCTGGCGAAGGCCCACCCCTCGATCACCGAACACGCCGACGTCCCCGCGATGGGCGCCACCGCCAACGTGCCGCTGCTGCTGGGCCGCGACGTGGTGGGCGTGATCTTCCTGTTCTGGAACGAACCGCACGTCCTGCCCACGGCGCAACGGGCCGCGTTGCAAGCCGCTGCGCGCTACACGGCGCAGGCCGTCCAGCGGGCCACGTTGATCGCCGAGCGTCGAACCGCAGCTGAGACGCTGCAGAACTCCCTGCTGACCAGGCTTCCCGAACCTGACCACCTCGAACTGCGGGCCCGGTACGTCCCCGCCGCCACCGAGGAGCACGTGGGCGGAGACTGGTACGACGCGATCACCCTCCCCGACGGAGCGACCACCCTCGTCATCGGTGACGTCACCGGTCACGACATGACCGCTGCCGCGCACATGGGCCAGCTGCGCGGTCTGCTGCGCGCCTTCGCCTTCGACCGGGAAGAACCACCTGCCGACATCGTCAACCGCCTCGACCGCGCCCTGCTGGGTCTGCACATCGACGGTCTGGCGACTCTGGTCCTCGCGCGCATCGAGCAGACCGAGGACGACGCGCAGGCCGGCCTGCGTCGCCTGCGGTGGACCAACGCGGGTCACCTTCCTCCGGTCCTGCTGCTGGCGGACGGCACGACGCGGGTGCTGGACACCGAGCCGGAGATGCTGATCGGGCTGGCTCCTGACTCACCGCGCTCCAACCACAGTGAGGCACTGCCTCCCGGGTCCACGCTGCTGCTCTACACCGACGGGCTCGTGGAGCACCGTGGCCGCAGCATCACCGACGGCGTGGACGATCTGCGACAGGTCTTGACCGGTGCGAAGGACCTGCCCCTGGAGGAGTTGCTCGATCGCGTCGTTGACGAGCTCGTGGGCGACTCACCCGACGACGACTGCGCGATGCTCGCCGTGCGAGCTCACCGTCAAGACCGTCCTCGTCCCGCCGAGGCAGGCCCCAACCGGTCGGCCTGATCGCTTGGCCTAGCCGGCGGCGTCAGGATGCGTTGGCTTGCAGGGTGAACCTGGCCCACGTGCCGCCTTGCCCGACGACGACGTCCAAGTCTGCCAGCGTTGTCACGTTCAACCCCCGAGCTGTGGCCTGTCGGTGCAGCTCAGCCGCCAGCTCGGCGGCGATCGATGGTTCCTGCCTGCTCCAGGACCGGTCTCGGACCACACGAGCCACGGTGAGGACGACGTCGGAGCTCACGAGGTGGGCCGGGGGGTCTGATCGGTGACCGAGCCAGTGCGGGCCGGTCGGGGATCGAGATCATCCCGATGGGTTCGCTCGTCGGCCCGAGGGTCGAGGGCGATCAGTCGGCCGTCCTGACGGCCACCGGCCAGGCGCACGTGCGGTGTCTGGCTCATGGGGACATGAGACATCGGGAACGGGGCGGGCGCCGTCTGGGTGACGGGGAGAACCTGCCGGGGGCTCAGTCACGCAGTCAGTCACGCAGCACGACGAAGGCCCGGCCCCGCTCTCACGGTTCCGGGCCTCTGACCTGCACTTTCACGGGTCGGGGTGACAGGATTTGAACCTGCGGCCTCTTCGTCCCGAACGAAGCAGCAGGTACTCGACGCCCCACTCACGGCGTGCACCTAGCGTTCACCTCGCTTCCACACAGCATCGTCATCCCCGTCGGTTTCCCGGAGCAGCGTCCTGCCCGTCCGCGTGCAGCGCCGCCGCCCCACCGCTTCCGAGGAGCCCTCGTGACTGAGCCCACCCCCACCCCTTCCACGTCCTCGTCGCCCCGCCGCCGCGCCGTCCTGACCGGCGCCGCCGGCGCCGGCCTGGTCACCGCCACCGCCTGGCCGGCCTTCGCGGCCCAGGAATCCCCGACGCCTCGCCCCCGGACCCTCGCGTCGAGCATCGGCCGCCTGGGCGACCCCTTCACCCTGGGTGTCGCTTCCGGTGAACCCACCGCCGACGGGTTCGTGCTGTGGACGCGCCTGGCGCCGTACCCCTACGCCGCCGACGGGCGCGGGGGCATGCCCGACCGCGACGTCCCCGTGGAGTGGGAACTGGCCGACGACGAGGACTTCCGGCGCGTCGTGCGCAGCGGCCGCACCCGCGCGATCTCGGCGCTGGGTCACAGCGTGCACGTGGAGCTGACGGGGCTGCCCGCGGGGCGGGAGTTCTTCTACCGGTTCCGGCTGGCCGGCCAGGGCGGGACGATCTCGCCGGTGGGTCTGACCCGCACCGCCCCGGCCGCGACCTCCTCCAGTCGGGCGCTGACCATGGCGTTCGCGTCCTGCGCGCAGTACGAGCACGGCTGGTTCACCGCCTACCGGCGCCTGGCCGAGGAGGAACCGGACGTGGTCCTCTTCCTGGGCGACTACATCTACGAGTACACCGCCAACGACTACGTCTCCCCGTCGGGCAACAACGTCCGCGACCACATGGGCCCGGAGACGAAGACCCTGGGCGACTACCGGCTGCGCCACGCCCAGTACAAGGCCGACCCCGACCTGCAGGCCGCGCACGCGGTGGCGCCCTGGATCGTGACGTGGGACGACCACGAGGTCGAGAACAACTACGCCGGGCTCGTCGCCGAGGAGCAGGAGCCGTACCCCACGGTGGAGGAGTTCACCGCCCGGCGGGCCGCGGCCTACCAGGCGTACTACGAGAACATGCCGCTGCGCGCCGCGGCCCGGCCCCGTGGGGCGGACATGCAGTTGTACCGCCGACTGCAGTGGGGCGCGCTGGCCAGCTTCCACGTGCTCGACACCCGCCAGTACCGCGACGACCAGGCCGACGGGGACACGTTCGGCACCAACGGCCCCGAACGCGACGAACCGCAGCGGTCCATCATGGGCGCCGACCAAGAGAAGTGGCTGCTCGACGGGGTGCAGTCCTCGGGCGCGACGTGGAACGTCATCGCCCAGCAGGTCATGTTCCACGAGCACGACTACGTGCCCGGTCTCGACCGCGGCTACAACCCCGACTCCTGGGACGGGTACACCGCCAACCGGCAGCGTCTGCTGGACGGTTTCGTCGACCGCGGGGTCGACAATCCCGTCGTCCTGTCCGGGGACGTCCACAAGCACTACGCCGCGGACCTGGCCCGGTTCGCCGACGACCAGAACTCCGTCCCGGTGGGCGTCGAACTGGTCTGCACGTCCATCACCTCCGGCGGGGACGGCGGCGACACCTACGCCACCCGCGACAGCGAACTCGCCGACAACCCGGACCTGAAGCTCGCCAACAACCAGCGCGGGTACGTCGTGGCCCGCCTGGACCGGCGCGAGCTGCGCGCCGACTTCCAGGTGCTGGACCAGGTGTCCCAGCCCGGCTCGCCCGTCAGCACCCGCGCCAGCTTCGTCGTCGACGCGGGCCGGCCCGGGCTGCAGGAGGCCTGAGCGGAGCGCCCTGACCGGCGGGCCCCACCGCCCGCCGGTCAGTGCGGGTCCGTCCGCGCCCCACCCGTCGCCGCCGTCGTCCCGTCGCAACTCGCCTCCCCGGGCGCGACGGTGATCGCCGGCGGGAACCACACCTCGACGTCCCCGCCCGCCGAGCGCCGCCCCAGCAGGCAGTCCCGCAACGGCGGCGGCCCGACCACCCCGACCCCCGTCCAGCCGTCGACCTCGGCCACGTCGACGATCGTGCCCGCCGGGAACGTCGCCGCGAGGTCGGTGGTGCCGGCGGCCAGAGCGGCCCGGAGGGTGTCGAGGTCGTCCTCCCCGAGCCGCACGACGGGTCCGGGCGTCACGGCCGCAGCGGTGGCGTCGTCCCCGTCGCACGCCGAGCCGCCGTCGGAGGAGGCCCCGTCGGGCCGCAGCGTGAAGCGGTAGCAGAACGGCACGGTCGCCTCGGGGTACGACTCGTCCCCGATGCCGTTCGAGGAGTGCGCGTCCGCGTGCCCGGTGACGCGCACGTCGATCCACGTGGGCCCGTCGCCCTCCCCGTGGGTCCGCAGCAGCTCGACACCGTCGCGGCCGGGGACGGTGAGGGCGGCGACCTCGGCGGCGAACCGGTCGTCGCGGGAGGCCAGGTCGACGGCGTGCTCGAGGTCGGCGGCCTTCGCGTCGGCGTCGCGGCGCGCCTCGCGCTCGGCCACGTCCTGCGGCGACCCGCACCCGGCGAGGACCGCGAGCGCCGCCACGGCCACGACGAGGCGGCGGCTCACCGGCGCCGCAGGTTCCAGCCCCGCACGACGAGGGCGACGCCCGCGACGACGGCCCCGTAGGCGCCCCACCGCAGGGCGGTGTGGTTCAGGACGACGGTCCACGTGTCGGACCCGCCGGGGCCGGAGGGCCGGTGGGCGGCGGCGACGCCGTGGAAGGCGACGCCGGCGGTGAGCAGGACGAGCCCCAGCGCGATCAGGGGTCCTGCCCAGCGGCGGTCGCGGGTCGGCTGGTCCTCGTCGGTGATCACCGTTCGACCTTCGCGGACGACGCGAGCGGCCGTCGTCCGCCCTTCGTCGTTGACCGCGCGCCCGGCCGTCGCCCGGGAGACGCTCGGAACCTGCCGTTCGGCAGGACCACTCCGAGGGGAACCTGTGCTCACTCCCGTGCTGTTCGCGCTCGCCGGTCTCAGCGCGCTGGTCGCCGCGCTGCTGCCGCGGGTCGTCCACTCGCTGCCCGTCAGCCTGCCCATGGCCTTCCTGGCCGGCGGTCTGGCGCTGGGGTTCATCCCGGGCCTGCCGACCGTCGACCCGGTCGAGCACGCGACGGCCACCCAGCACGTCACCGAGATCGTCGTGATCATCTCGCTGATGGGGGCGGGTCTGGCGCTCGACCGTCCCGTGGGCTGGCGCGCCTGGGCCTCGACGTGGCGGCTGATCGCGGTCGCGATGCCGTTGACGATCGTCCTCGTCGCCCTGGGCGCGCACCTGCTGGCGGGGTTGCCGCTGGCCGCGGCGCTGCTGCTGGGGGCCGTGCTGGCCCCGACCGACCCGGTCCTGGCGACGGACGTGCAGGTCGGTGAGCCGTCCGACGCCGAGGGGACGGAGGACGAGGTCCGCTTCGCCCTGACCAGCGAGGCCGGGCTCAACGACGGGGCCGCCTTCCCCGTCGTCCACCTGGCGGTGGTGCTGGCGGTAGCGGGCCCGGCGCTGGCGTGGTCCGACGTCGGCCACTGGGCCCTGGAGGACGTCCTGCTGCGCGGGGTGGTCGGGGTCGTGGGGGGTCTGGTCATCGGGCGCCTGCTGGGTGCGGCGTTCTTCCGCTCCCCGCTGCCGTCGCTGCGGCTGGCGGAGGAGGCCGAGGGGTTCACGGCGCTGGCCGTGACGTTCCTGGCCTACGGGCTGACGGAACTGGTCCACGGCTACGGGTTCGTGGCGGTGTTCGTCGCCGCGTGCGCGATCCGCTCGGCGGAGCGGGCCCACGGCGCGCACCGGGTCGCGCACAGCTTCGTCGAGCAGATCGAGCGGATGCTCACGTCGTGGGTCCTGCTGCTGCTCGGAGCGGCCCTGGCCGACGGGCTGCTCGCGGCGCTGACGTGGCAGGCGGCGCTGGTGGCGGTGCTGCTGATCGTGGTGATCCGGCCGCTGGCGGGGTGGGTGAGCCTGCTGCGGACCCCCGGGGGGAACCGGGAACGGCTGGTCATCGGCATCTTCGGGGTCCGGGGCATCGGGTCGCTGTTCTACCTGGCGTGGGCGCTGGGGCACGCCGAGTTCCCCGCCGAGGAGCTGTGGGCGGTGGTGGGGTTCGCGGTCGCCCTGTCCGTCCTGCTCCACGGGGTGAGCGCGACCCCGCTGGTGCGCAGGCTGGACGCCGCCCGGTTCCGGGCCGCGCCCAGCGACCGGGCCGACGAGGTGGCCGCGACGCACCTGTGAGGGACCGGCCCGTCGCGGGCGAGCGGGTGGTTCCCGCGGGCCAACCGGATGAACGGCACGGTTGACCCCTCAACATCTCGGCCGCGACCGCCGACCGCGTCCAGGTGGGCACGGGACCGACGCAGAACTACGACCAGGCCGGCTCCACCACGTGGCGACCGCGACCGGTCCTGGCCGCGGTGGTGCGGGCCACGACCGGCGCTGCGCCCGTGGTGCTCGCCCTCGGTGTCGGGGCCGCGGCCGCCCGATGGGCCCCGGCCGCGCGCCTGGGACTGCCCGCCGCGGTGTGGTTGCTGCTCGTGGTCGCGACCTCCAGCGCGGTCCTGTTCGCGTGCTCGCGCTGGCTGCGCCGGCTGGTGCCCCTGTCGGCGCTGCTGCGCCTGAGCCTGGTCCTGCCCGACCGGGTGCCCAACCGGTTCGCGGTCGCCCGTCGCACCTGGTCCCCGCAGGTGCTGCAACGGTCCGAGGACGCCGGGACCGAGGGTGGAGGACCCACCGGCGGCGCGGCGTCGGCGCAGTGGCTGCTGGCCCTGGTCGGCAACCTCGCGGCGCACGACGCCCGCACCCGCGCGCACGGTGAACGGGTCCAGGCCTACGCCGCCCTCATCGGCCGCGAGCTGGGACTGCCCGAGGCCGACGTGGAACGGCTCAGCTGGGCCGCGCTGCTGCACGACGTGGGCAAGCTGCACGTCCCCGTCGACGTCATCAACAAGAACGGGCGCCCCACCGAGGCCGAGTGGGCCCAGCTGCAGCAGCACCCCTGCGACGGCGCTCACCTCGTCCAGCCCCTGCGCTCCTGGCTGGGCCCCTGGCTCGACGGGGTCGAGCAGCACCACGAACGCTTCGACGGCGCCGGCTACCCGCGCGGCCTCAGCGGCTCCGAGCTGTCGCTGGCCGCGCGCATCATCGCCGTGGCCGACACCTACGACGTCATCACGTCGGCGCGCGCCTACAAGAAGCCGATGCCCGCCGAGCAGGCCCGCGCCGAGATCACCCGCTGTGCCGGGACCCAGTTCGACCCCGACGTCGTGCGGGCCTTCCTGTCGGTGGGCATCGGGCGGCTGCGGCTGGTCGCGGGACCGGCGACCCTGCTGGCCGCCCTGCCGGGCGTCGGGTCGCTGCCCGCGCAGGCGCTGTCGTCGGTCTCGGCGGTCGCCCAGACCGCCGGGGGACAGGTCCTGGCGGCGGTGCTCGCGGCCGGGGTGGGGGTGGGAGCCGGCGTGGGCGCGACGCAGGCCCTGGCTCCGGCGGCCCTCGCGGACCCGCTGCGTCCCGTGACCACCGCGCCCGCGTCCCCGTCCGACGGGACGGGCCGGGTCACCGGGGACGGCGCGTCGTCGCCCATCACCTCGGCCTCCGGGACGCCCGTCCCCGTGGAGCCTTCCCCCACCGACGTCCCGGTCGGGGGAACGCTCCTCCTCCCGCCGAGCGCGAGCACCACGACCGCCCCCGCACCGTCTGCGACGCCGCGACGCGCGACGGCCCCGCCACCCCGTCCGCTGGCGACCGGGACCCCGGTGGATCGACCCTCGCCCAGCCGCACCACGAGCCCGTCGCCCGTGCCGAGCCCCCCGGTGGCGACCTCGACCCCCACCAGCACCGGGACACCGAGCGCCGCACCGCCCACGAGCTCCCCGGTCACGCCGAGCGGTGCTCCGTCCCCGGCACCCACCGGCCTGCCCACGACCGTCCCGGGGCCGTCCACCACGACGGGCTCGCCGGTGACGGGCACCCCCACCGGCACCCCGACGGGGCACGAACCCACGAGCACCCCCACGTCCAGCCCCACCGGCAGCCGGCCCACGTCCGGCGCGCCCTCCCCGACGACGACCCCCACGCGTTCGCCGACGACCGCTCCGACCAGCACCGCGAGTCCGACCTCGCCGGGACTCTGCATCGGGGTCATCGTCTACGTGTGCCTGTGATCTGACCCGTCCCACCCCAGCTGACCCGACCGACCCGACCGATGAGCGAGCGATGACTGGACGACAGCCCGAGAAGAGGGCCGACCGGTGGTGAACCGATCCCGCGGACACCTCCCGGGGGGCGGTGACGAACCGCCGGCCCCGGTGGCCGGGCAGAGCACCCAGAGGCTGCCGGTGCTGGTGGCCGTCGCGCTGGGGGTCGCCGTCGTGGTCGCCGTCGTCTGGTGGCTGCTGCCCGCCGAGGCGGTGCTGGCGCCGTGGTGGACCCAGGTCCTGGGCTGGCCCGCGATCCTGCTGGTCCGCTCCGACCTCGTCCAGCGCGCCCTCGGCGGGGGACGTCTGGACAACCGGGTCTGGCTGCGGGTCGCGCTCGGCGGGACCCTGTTCGCGCTGGTGCTCGCCCCGACCGGCATGGGGTTCCTCTTCCCGCTGTACGCCGTCCTGGTCGCCAGCGTCCACCTGCAGTGGACCGGACCGGGCGCGTGGCGGGCCAGCGTCACGGTGACCGTGCTGCTCAGCGCGCTGCTGCAGCTGCTGGTCGTCCGGGGTCTGCTGCCCACCCTGCTGCCCGGGACGGCGGGAGTGATGGTCATGGGCACCGCCGTGGTGGCGTCCGTGGCCGTCGCGGTGAACATCGCCCTGCTGGCCCGCGAGCGGGAGGCCGGTGCCGCCGCCCTGGAGAGGGAACGCCGCGCCCACCACGCCGAACTGCTGCACGCCGCCACCCACGACGCGCTGACCGGGCAGCTGAACCGCACCGGGTTCCAGCAGGCCTACGACGAGATGACCGGGGAGCAGGAGCTGGCGGTGCTGTACGTCGACCTGGACCGGTTCAAGGCCGTCAACGACGAGCACGGTCACGCCGCCGGCGACCGCCTGCTGCGCCTGGCCACCCAGCGGCTGACCGCCCACCTCAGGCCCGGGGACCGCGTGGCGCGCCTGGGCGGCGACGAGTTCGCGGTCCTCGTCGCCGGGGCCGACCGTCCCGTCGTGGCCGCGCTCGCCCGGCGGGCCGCCGCCGCCCTGGAGGAACCCTTCGACCTGGGGTGTGCGGTGGTGCGGATCTCGGCCAGCATCGGCGTCGCCCACCGCGACGACTGCGCGGACGGCCGTGAGGACGTGAGCCTGGAGCAGGTGCTGCACGCCGCCGACGGGGACATGTACCGGGTCAAGGCCCTGCGGTCCCGGCGCCGTGAGGGCGGGGGGCTCACGACCACGTCGTGAGCCCCGGTCCGGTCAAGCGACCTGCACGACGACCTTGCCCGCGATCCGTCCCGCGGCCCCCTCGGCGTGCAGCGCGGGCAGGTCGTCGAGCGGGATCCGACGCGTCACCTCGACCCGCAGGGCCCCCTCGTCCACCAGGGACACCAGCTCCGCGAGGCGCTCGCGGTTCGGCCGGACGAAGACGGTCAGGGGCGTGACCCCGCGCGCCTCGTCGCCGGGGGTGGTGAGGAACGCGGTCGTGCTGACGACCTTCCCGCCGTCGCGGACGAGGGCGACCAGCGCCGCGAAGTCCTCGGGGTCCAGCGGGGCGAGGTTCAGCATGACGTCGACCTGCGCCTCGACCGCGTGCAGGAGGTCGTCGCGGGTCCGGTCGACGACCTCGTCGGCCCCGGCCGCGCGGACCGCGTCGAGGCTGCGGGGGGTCGCCGTCGCGACGATGTGCACCCCGGCCCGTTTCGCCAGGGCGACGGCGTACTTGCCGACGACGCCGCCGGCCCCGACGACCAGCAGCCGCTGACCGGCCTGCAACCCGCCCTCGTCGAACACCGCCTGCCACGCCGTCAACGCCACCGACGGCAGGGCCGCGGCGTCGGCCAGCGGGATCGTCGTGGGGGCGGCGACCAGCGCCTCGGCCGGGGCGACGACGAACTCCGCAGCGCCGCCGTCGCGTTCCATCGGCAGGAACCCGACGACGGGCTGGCCGACGCTCAGGCCCTCGACCCCCTCACCGAGCGCGTCGACCGTGCCGGACACGTCGTAGCCGGGGACGTGCGGCAGTTCGACGGGGATCGGGAGGAAACCGCCGCGCATGCCGTTGTCCGCGGCGTTGTACGCCGAGGCCGCCACCCGCACGCGCACCTGCCCGGCTCCGGGCGCGGGGGTGGGGATCTCCTCGGACTGCAGGACCTCGGGTCCGCCGACGGTGTGGAAGCGGAAGGCCTTCATGGTGGTGCCCCTCTCAAGGGTGGTTCCGGTGGTTTCGGGGATGACGACGACGGCCTTGCCGGGCAGGTCCCCGGCGCGGGCGTGCAGGGCGGGCAGGTCGGCGAGCGCCACGCGCTCGGCGACGTCGAGGTGGAGCTCACCGGTGCCGACGCGGGCGACGAGGTCGGCGAGCTGGTCGGAGTCGCTGCGCACGAACAGGTCGATCCCGCGCACCCCGCGCGCCTCGTCGGAGGGGGCGGGCACCCACACGGTGGTGCTGACGAGCCGGCCGCCGTCGCGGACGAGAGCGAGGAACGCGGTGAGGTCCTCGGGCCCGACGGGGGCGAGGTTCACGACGAGGTCGACGGGTTCGGTGATCGCCGCGACCACGTCGACGAGGGTGTGGTCGAGGATCTCGTGGGCCCCGGCGGCCTTGACCCGCACGGCGCTGCGGGCGCTCGCGGTGGCGATGACGTGGGCCCCGGCCTCCACGGCGAGCTGCACGGCGAACCCGCCGACGGCACCGCCCGCGCCGTTGACGAGGACCCGTTGCCCCGCAACGAGGTTGCCGTGGTCGAACAGAGCCTGCCAGGCCGTCAGCCCCACCAGGGGCAGCGACGCCGCGTCGGCGAGCGGGACGTTCGCCGGTACGCCCGTCAGGGCTTCGGCGGGGGCGAGGACGAACTCGGCGGACGCGCCGGGCGCCGTCATGGGCAGCAGGCCGACGACCCGGTCACCGACGGCGAACTCCTCCACACCGTCGCCGAGGGCGTCGACGGTCCCGGCGACGTCGAGACCGGGGGTGTGGGGGAGCTGCACCGGGATCGGGCCCTGCATCGACCCGGCGCGGATGGTGGCGTCGACGCCGTTGAACGAGGTGGCCGCGACGCGGACCCGGACCTCGCCGGGACCGGGGACGGGCTGCTCGACGTCCTCCAGGTGCAGGACCTCGGGACCGCCGAACCGGGGGAAACGCACTGCCTTCATGGCCTGACCTGCTTCCGTGGGTGACGTTCTCTTCGACGTCACCGACGTTCCCAGGTCCGGGCGGACTCATCCTGGGCCGGATCGGCCCACCTTCACGACGGCCGGCCCGCCGACCGACCCGACGACGTCCGCGAGCCGGGCCGCGTCGGTCGACCCCGGCGCCGCGGTGAGCATCAACGCCGTCAGGTCGTCGCCGGGGATGGCCAGCAGGTTCCCCACGAGCGTCACGGACCCGCCGTCGGACTGCGTGAACGTCGCGGCGCTCTCGTAGGCCGCCACCGGTCGCGGCGCGCGCCACAACGCGTCGAAGACGCGGCTGCCGCTGCGCAGCGCGTCCACGAGGGCGGCGAGGGAGCGGTCGGTGGGGTAGCGCAGCTGCGCGGCCTGCAGCTGCGCCGCGAGGATCGCCTGGTGGTCGGTCGCGTCCGCCGGGGACTGGGTGAACGCGGCGAACGGCGAGCAGAACGTCCGCCAGGCGATGTTCCACTCCCACAGGTCTCCGGTGGGTTCCCAGTGCTCGAGGGCGAGGAAGGCGCCGTTGACGGCGACGAGGTTCATCGCCGCGTCGGAGACGAACATCGGGGTGTCGCCGAACCGTTCCAGCAGCCGCGTCGCCCCCGGCCCGATCTCGTCGGGGACCTGACCGTCCGCGGCGGCGTACCCGGCGAGGGCGGACAGCCGCACGTAGTCGGCCCGGCCGATCCGCAGGGCCCGCGCGATCGCGTCGACGACCCCAGCCGAGGGGTGGCTGCGGCCCTGCTCCAGCCGCCGGACGTAGTCGGCGGACAGGCCCGCGAGGTCGCCGAGCTCCTCGCGCCGCAACCCGCGCACGCGGCGGGTGCCCGCCTGGCGCAACCCGACGGCCGCGGGGTCGGTGCCCTCCCGCAACCGGCGCACGGCCGCGCCGAACTCCTGAGGTTCCACGGGCACAGTGTGCTGGGGCGCGCCCCCGGCGTCGATGGGCGACCGCCGGATCACCCCCAGCCCAGCGCCCGCAACCCCGCCGCCGTCGCGGCCGCGAGGACCACGACGACGATGAACGGCGCCCGGCACACCAGCGCGACGACGGCGACGACCAGCCCCGCCGCGCGCGCGTCGAGCACGAGGTCGCGCCCGGTCGAGAACGTCTGCAGCACCACGAGGGAGGCGAGCAGCGCGGCGGGCAGCATCGCCGTCACGCGCCGCACCCGGGGTTCCTCCAGCCGTTCCGCGGGCACGACGTAGCCGGCGAACTTCAGGAGGAACGAGACGACCCCCGCGGCGAGCACCGCGACCCAGAAGCTCACTTCCAGCACCACGCGACGACGGACCCCACGACGGCGGCGGCGACGACGGGCAGACCCTGCGGGATCACGGGGACGAGCAGCGTCGTCACGAGCGCCCCGACGACGGCGATCGCGACGGGTTCGCGAGCGCGCAACCGCGGCCACAGCAGGGCGATGAACGAGGCGGCCGCCGCGGCGTCGAGGCCGTAGCGCTTCGGGTCCCCGAGCGCGTTCCCGGCGAGCGCCCCCACGAGGGTCGCGAGGTTCCAGAACCCGTACACCCCGAGCCCGGTCACCCAGAAACCCAGCCGGCGCAGCGGCGGGGTGGACTGCGAGACGGCGACGGCGGTGGACTCGTCGATGGTCAGTTGCGGGACGACGACGCGCCGCCACCCGCGCGGGCGCATGACCGGCCCGAGCTGCAACCCGTACAGCGCGTTGCGGACCCCGAGCAGCGAGGACGCGGCGACGGCCGCACCGGCGGTGCCGCCGCCGCCGAGGACGCCGATGAGCGCGAACTGCGAACCGCCGCTGAACAGCAGCAGCGACAGAACGCACGTCTGCCACAGGCTCAGCCCGCTGGTGGTGCTCAGCGCGCCGAAGCTCACGCCGTACAGACCGGTCGACGCCGCTACGGACAACCCCTGGCGCACGACGGCGGAACGGGCGGCGTCGGCGGTCACGGGACCAGCATGGTCTACCCGCGGGCGGCGAACTGCGCGGGGAGGTCCGTGGCCCCGGCCCGCAGCAGCGCTGCGAGCAGGACCCGCGCCTGCCCGGCCTTCAGCCGTCCGGCGGGGACCGCGCCCGCGGCGGCCAGGTCGGCCCCGCCGCCGCCGTCCCCGTAGGTCACGGCGACCGGGCCCGCGGCGACGCGGGTCGTGAGGACCACCGCGACCCCGGCCGCGACGGCGCGCGCGACGGCGGCGACCACGGCGGCCGTCGCGTTCCCCGACCCCAGGCCCTGCAGCACGATCCCGCGTGCCCCGGCCGCGACGCACGCGTCGAGCAGCGCCCCGTCCATCCCGGGGTACCCCGCGACGACGTCGACCCGCGGCCAGTCGCCGGTGGCCGCGGGCAGCACCGCGCGGGGCAGCGGGTCGGGGCAGGCGAACGCATCGAGGGCGGTGGTGTGCTGCTTGGCGACGCCCGCCGCGGGCAGGACGGCCCCGCCGAACGCCACGAGCACCCCGGACCGGGTCGTCGCGGTGGACAGGGCGAGCCGGACGTTCGCCGGAGCGTCGGGTTCGGGGTGGTCCGACGTCCGCTGCGAGCCGGTGAGCACGACGGCCCGCGGGTCGTCGTGGTGCAGGTCGAGCAGGTACGCGGTCTCCTCCAGGGAGTCCGTGCCGTGCAGCACGACCACGCCCGCGACGTCCGGGGAGGCCAGCGCCTCGTGGACGGACGACACGACCCTCCACGCGTCGGCCAGCGTCAGCGTCGAGGAGTCCACCCGCAGCGGTTCGACGACCCGCACGCGCACCCCGACCTCGGCGGCGGCCGGGCCGACGAGGGTGTCCCCGGCCAGCGTCGGAGCACTGACCCCGTCGGCGTCCACGGTGCTGGCGATGGTTCCGCCGGTGGTCACCACCACCACGAGCGGTGGGGTCAACGGGGTCGTCATGTGCTCCTCAGTCCTGGTCGGTGCGTGCGGCCAACGCTTCCACACGCGGCTTCGCCGCGCGCCACCCGAGCGCCAGCAGGGGGACGATGACCACGAGCGAGGCGATGGTCCAGGTTCCCACGGGGTGGTCGAACGCCATGAGCACGAGCACGGCGACGAGGAACACGAGGGTCGCGACGCCGCTCCACGGCGCCAGCGGCATCCGGAACGCCGGGCGTTCGATCCGGCCCGCCTTCGCCCACGACCACAGCTTCAGCTGGCACAGGACGATGACGCCCCACGCGCTGACGATGCCGATGGCGGCGATGTTCAGGACGATCTCGAACGCGTCGGCGGGCACGAGGGCGTTGAGCACGACGCCGAGCAGGGCGACGGCGACGGTCAGCGCGATCCCGCCGTAGGGGACGCCGTTGCGGTTGACCCGGCCCGCGAACGCGGGCGCCGAGCCGGTGGAGGCCATCGAGTGCAGGATGCGGCCGGTGGAGTACAGGCCCGCGTTCAGCGAGGACAGCGCCGCGGTGAGCACGACGAGGTTCACGAACGCGTCCACGCCGTCGACGCCGACGTGGGAGAAGAACGTCACGAACGGTGAGACGCCCTTCTGGTAGGCGTCGTAGGGCAGCAGCATCGCCAGCAGCAGCACGGACCCGACGTAGAACACGACGATCCGGACGATGACGGTGTTGATGGCGCGGGGGATGACCTTCTGCGGTTCGGCGACCTCACCGGCGGTGGTGCCGACGAGCTCGATCGACGCGTACGCGAACACGACGCCCTGGATGACGACGACGGCCGGCAGCAGGCCGTTGGGCAGCCACCCGCCGTGGGCGGCGATCAGCCCGAACCCGGGGCGCTGCCCGTCGATGGGTTCGCCGAAGAGCGCGAAGTACAGCCCGACGATCAGGAACGCGCCGATGGTGAGGACCTTCAGCAGCGCGAACCAGAACTCCAGCTCCCCGAACACCTTCACCGACAGCAGGTTCAGGCCGAGGACGACGACGATCGCGGCCAGCGCCCACACCCACTGCGGCACCCCGGCGACGAACGCGGAGTACCGGCCGAAGAAGTTCATGTAGAGCGCGACGGCGGTGACGTCGACGACGGCCGTCGTCGCCCAGTTCAGCCAGTACAGCCAGCCCGCGACGAACGCGGTCCTCTCGCCGTAGAACTCCCGGGCGTAGGAGACGAAGGAACCGGACGTCGGGCGGTGCACGACGAGTTCCCCGAGGGCGCGCAGGATGAGGAACCCGAAGAACCCGCACACGGCGTAGACGCCGACGAGGGCGGGCCCGGCGCCGGCCAGGCGGCCGCCGGCGCCCATGAACAGGCCCGTCCCGATGGCGCCGCCGATGGCGATCATCTGGATCTGCCGCGGGCGGAGTTCCTTGCGGTACTGCGCTTCCGGGGGCGCGGCCTGGGTGCGCGCGGTGACGTCGGTCATCGGGGGTTCTCCTGGGAGGACGGCAGGGAGGTGAGGTTCTCGGGGCGGAGCAGTTCTTCCAGTTCTTCCGGGGCGAGCAGGCCGGACGCGAGCACGAGGTCGGCGACGGAGGCGCCGGTGTGCGCGGCCTCCAGGGCGATGCGGGTGGCGGCCTCGTAGCCGATCCGCGGGTTCAGCGCGGTCGCCAGGCCGATGGAGTTCTCGACGCGGGCGCGCAGCAGCGCGCGGTCGGTCGTGATGCCCACGACGCAGCGGTCGGTGAGGACGGCGACGGCGTGGGTGAGGTTGCGGGCGCCCTCGGTGAGGCGCTGGGCGATGACGGGTTCGAAGGCGTTGAGCTGCAGCTGCCCGGCCTCGGCCGCCATGGAGATGGTGACGTCGTTGCCGACGATCTGGAACGCGACCTGGTTGACGACCTCGGGGATGACCGGGTTCACCTTGCCGGGCATGATCGAGGACCCCGCCTGCACGGGCGGGAGTTTGATCTCACCGAGCCCGGCGCGCGGCCCGGAGGACAGCAGCCGCAGGTCGTTGCAGACCTTCGACAGCTTCACCGCGACGCGCTTCAGCACCCCGGACAGGTGCACGAACTGCCCGACGTCCTGGGTGGCCTCGACGAGGTCGGGGGAACTGACGAGCGGGTACCCGGTGATCTCCGCCAGCTTCGCCACCGCCAGGGCGGCGTACCCGACGGGGGCGTTCAGACCCGTCCCGACGGCCGTGGCCCCGAGGTTGACCTCCAGCAGCAGGTCCGCGGACTCGCGCAGCCGGTCGACGTCCTCGGTGAGCATGACGGCGTAGGTCGCGAACTCCTGGCCCAGCGTCATGGGGACGGCGTCCTGCAACTGCGTGCGGCCCATCTTCACGACGTCGCGGAACTCGACGGCCTTGGCGGCGAACGCGTCGCGCAGCCGTTCGAGCTCGGCCACGAGCGCGAAGATCCAGCGGCGCGTCGCGATGTTCACGGCCGTGGGGTAGACGTCGTTCGTCGACTGCGAGGCGTTGACGTGGGTGTTGGGGTGCAGGAACGCGTAGTCGCCGCGTCCGCGGCCCAGGATCTCCAGGGCGCGGTTGGCGATGACCTCGTTGGCGTTCATGTTCGTCGAGGTCCCGGCACCGCCCTGGACGACGTCGACGACGAACTGCTCGTGCAGGGCGCCGCCGGCGATCTCCCGGCACGCGGCGACGATCGCGTCGGCGCGTTCGCGGTCCAGGACGCCGAGGTCGGCGTTGGCCTCGGTGGCGGCCCGCTTGACGTCGGCGAGCGCCCGCACGAGGTGCGGGTCCTGGCCGATGGTGCGGCCGGTGATGGGGAAGTTCTCGACGGCCCGCAGGGTGTGGACGCCCCAGTAGGCGTCGGCGGGCACGTCCCGTTCGCCGAGCAGGTCGTGCTCGAGCCGGGTGGGGGAGGGGGTCACGACATCGGGTCCCTTCGCGTGGACCTGTCCGGCTGTCTGACAGGTACAGCGAGGATGGGGGACCGTTCGTCGCCGCGTCAAGTGCCGGCCGGGTGCGACCATGGACCGCGTGAGCACCTGGGCGGAACGACCCCCGGCCGTGGCCCGCGTCGGCGCGGCCGAGGCCGTCTTCGCCGACCTGCGCGACGCCATCCTCGGCGGGGAACTGCCCGTGGGCACCCGGTTGCCCTCCGAAGCGGCCCTGGCCGAACGGCACGGCGTCTCGCGCTCGGTGGTCCGCGAGGCGCTGCGCTCCTGCCACGCCCTGGGCCTGACCGAACCCCGCACGGGCCTGGGGTCCTTCGTGGTCAAGGACAAGGTCGAGCCCGACCCCGTCTTCGGCTCCTTCGCCGCCTCCGAGCTGCTGGAGGCGCGCCCGCTCGTCGAGGTCCCCGCCGCCGGCTGGGCCGCCGTGCGCCACACCGACTCCGAGCTGGCCGAGCTGCGCGGGCTCATCGAGACCATGACGGGCGAACCGGACCCGCAGGAGTGGGCCGTCCTCGACGGCCGGCTGCACGGCCTCATCGCGCAGTCCTCGCGCAACCGCGTCCTGGAGTCCGTCCTCGCCGCCGTCCGCGAGGCCTCCACGGCCCAGTCGCAGGCGCTGAACCTGCTGCCCGACCGCCGCCACCGCTCCGACGTCGAGCACGCCGCGATCGTCGAGGCGATCGCGACGCGCGACTACGACGCCGCGGCCGAGGCCATGCGCGCCCACCTCGGGGCCGTCGGCGAGGCGCTGCGGACCCTGACCCACCGCCCCTGAATCGGGCGGGCCCTGCGTCCTGCCGCCGCCGCTACCGCCCGTCCCGGTCCGCCGCCCAGCCCGGGGCGTCGAGGTCGACGGGGGACTCGCCGACGAACTGCGCGAGCTGCGCCTCCAGCGTCGCGAGTTCAGTCGCGCCCAGGCGTGCTTCCCAGCGTGCCCGCACCTCGTCGAAGATCGCCGTCCCCTCGGTGATCAGTCCGGTCCCGCGGTCGGTGAGCCGGACGGTCTTGCGGCGGACGTCGGTGGGGTCGGTCTCGGTCGTGACGTACCCGCGCTCGACGAGCGCGGCGATCGTCTTCGCCGCGGCCTGCTTGGTGACGGCGAGCCGGCGGGCCAGGTCCGAGGCGCTGTCGGCGCCGGCCCGGATGGCCCGGATCGCGTACTCGTGCGACGGCCGGGCGTCGGGGTACCCGCGGTTCGCCAGTTCCCGGACCACCTCGTCCACCAGGTTGCGGTAGCTGCCCAGGAGCAGCAGGGCCAGGTCGGCGCCGGATCGCGGGGACACGGCCGGAGTCTAGGTCCCCCCTTGACGTCGACAACCAGGTTGACCACCATTGTCGTCAACCTAGTTGTCCATCTGAGGAGTCACCCGTGCCCGCTCCCTCCCCGCTCACCGTCCCGGGCGTCACGCACCACACCGCCGAGGTCAACGGCACCACGCTGCACTACGTCTCGGCGGGCGACAGTGGCTCCCCGGTCCTGCTCGTGCACGGGTGGCCGGAGTCCTGGTGGGCCTTCCGCGACGTCGTCCCGCTGCTCGCCGCCACCCACCGCGTGTTCGCCGTCGACCTGCGCGGCTTCGGCGACTCCAGCACCGGCTCCGACGACGGAGGCGGTCACGACGTCGACACCGTGGCCGAGGACCTGCACCAGCTGGTCGCCCACCTCGACGTCGGGCCGGTCCACGTCACCGGCCAGGACGTCGGCGGCACACCGGTCGTCGTGTTCGCCGCCACCCACCCCGGCGACGTCCTCAGCGTCACCGGCGTCGAGACCACCCTGCCCGGGTACGGCTGGGAACTGCTGGCCGACGTGACGAACGGTGGTTCCTGGCACGTGGGGTTCCTGGCCGCCCCCGGGATCCCCGAGCTGTTCCTCGCCGGCCGCGAGCGGACGCTGCTCGAGTGGGCGTTCTCGGTGATGACGACGGTGCCGGACGCGATCACCGCGGCCGACCTCGGCGAGTTCACCCGCACCTACGCGCGCCCGGGCGGCTGGCGCGGCACCGAGGGGATCTACCGCTCCTCCCTGACCGGCGGCGACCGGGTGCGAGCCCTGGCCGGGGCGCGGCCGCTGACCGTCCCCGTGCTCGCCGTCGACGGCGTCAACGCACCCTTCACAGAGCGGACGCTGCGCCAGGTCGCCGGTGACGTCACCGCGGTCACGGTCCCGGACGTCGGGCACCTGGTCGCGCAGGAGGCGCCCGCCGCCTTCGCCGCCGTCGTCGGCGACTTCGTCGACCGCGTCGACCGGACCCGCTGAACGGTGGATCGGTCAGCCGAGGTCCTTGGACATCGCGATCATGTCGGGAACCGGTTGCGCCGCAACCGGTGCGAACCCCAGCGCGGTGTAGAGGTGGTGCGCGGTGCCGTTGCCGACCACGACGTTCAGGTCGAGCCGGCGTCCGCCGTCCCGGCGGGCCTGCTCGATCACCGCGACGAGCAGCCGCCGCCCGTGTCCCTGGCCGCGCCGGGCCGGGTCGACGAGGACCCTGCTCAACCGCACCGCGTCGCCGGAGCGCGTCAACTGCGCGTGACCGGTCGTCCGGCCGTCCACCTCCAGGACCCAGGCACTGCTGCCCGCGGCGGCCGTGGACTCGTGCACCTGCTCAGCGGTCACGGGCCAGGTCAGGCCGGGCCCCGCGAACCGGTACAGCGCCTCGGCGTCCGGGACCCAGCCGATGACGACGTCGACGTCGGCGGGGGTGCGCACGCGCAGGCGGTGGTCCACGTGATCACGCTATCCGCGGCCGGGGAGGGCAGGGGCCCGGACGCACGGCCCTACGACCGAGCGGCAGCTTCGGCGAGACTGCGAGGGATGACCGCGCGGTCTCGTCAGGTCGGGTGGTTCGACCGTCGAGGTCTCGTCGGTCTCTCCTGGCTAGCGTGCGTGCGATGAACTCCCGTGCCGTCCAGGATGCCTACTCCTCACTCGCGCAGCAGTACATCGACCTGCTGGGCTCGATGGACGTCGTGCACCCCGATGACGTGCGGCTCATCGATCGGCACCTGCAACACCTGTCCGGTCTGGTCCTGGACCTGGGCTGCGGACCAGGACATCTGACGGGTCACCTGCACGCCGGCGGGTGCGAGGTGGTGGGCATCGACGTGGTACCGGAGTTCGTCGCCCACGCCCGCCGGACCCACCCGGGGGCGGCCTTCGAGGTGGGATCGCTGAACGACATCGCGCGTGCAGACGCCTCCGTGGCTGGGGTGCTCGCGTGGTACTCCCTCATCCACGTCGAGCCTGGGCAGCTGGACGGTGCTCTGGTCAGCATCCGCCGGCTCCTGGTGACGGGTGGGGTGCTGGTGCTGGGCTTCTTCGACGGTCTGGTGCGTGAGCCGTTCGAGCACAAGGTCACGACGGCGTACCGGTGGCCGGTGGACGAGATGGCTGACCACTTGGCCTCGGCCGGGTTCGAGGAGGTCGACCGCTTGCAGCGGCCTGAAGATGGCGAGCGCCGTCCTCATGCGGTCCTCGCTGTTCAGGCAGTGTGACGGCTGCCGCGGGGGGACTCGGTCATCGGCGTGTCATGACGGCGCCGGCGCCCGTCGCCGCACCCCGGGTGCGCCGTGACAGCGACGTGGTTTCGTGCCCGAGGTCAGGCGTCGAGGTGGTCGGCGACCTCGACCTGTCCTCCCGACTCAGCGTCGCTGCGCCTCACACCGGAGGGCGGCGGTACGCCTCGAGCTGGGCGGCCGAGAGCGTGGGCACCGCGCGGGCCGGGGCGACCGGTGCCCCTCCGCTCGCCCGGTCGTGGGGCGCGTCGAACGCCTCCTCGTGGGCCGCGTCGGGGGCCGTCCGGGGGACCGTCTCGTCCGTCGCCCCGGGGAGCTCCCCGCTCCGGGAACCGGTCGGCGTCGAGTCCGCCGGGACCGGACCGGCGGTGCGACCGGTGTCGGCTGTGCGACCGGTGTCGGGTCGCCGGTCCCGCACCCGCCACAGCACGAGGGCCGCGGACACCGGCACCACCGCGGTCACCACCAGCAGCGCCAGGACGGGGGCGATCTGCGGGAACCCGCCGGTGTTCGGCAACAGGTAGGTCATCTGCAGGTTCCCGAACGGCTCGCTGGGCGGTTCGTCGGTCAGGTCGAACAGCATCACCAGGCACAGCACGCTCTCCACCGCCGTCAGCAGCGCCGCCCCCGCCGCGACCCGGCCGGCCCAGCGGGAGGGGACGAGCCAACCGGGCCGCCCCGCCGCGACCAGGCCCGCCAGCGCCACCAGCACCAGCGAGGAGGCCAGCAGGACCTCCGGCACCGGCACCGTCGCCCACAGCAGGCGGAACCGCACGGAGAACGTGAAGTCCATCCGGCTGTGCAGCGTCTCCTCCGAGACGTAGCTGCCGAAGTAGACCGTGTCCGCGAGACCGGTCAGGAAACGCCGGAACACCTCGGCCAGGACCACCGCGCTGACGACGGCGCTCGCGACGAGCGACCACGGCACCCACACCAGTGGACCCCGCCCGCCCAGCTCCTCCGTCCCCTCCTCGTCGGGCCAGGAGGTCTCGGGCTGCCCGCTCCGGTCGTCCACCTCCCGAACCTACGGCGCAGGCGTCGGGTCGTCGCGCCAGGACCGCGGGCGGGATCCTCGGGTCCCGGCGGTGGCGCGAGGTCCACCCGCTGAACTGGTCGCGCTGAACTCCTCGTCGTCGTCGGAGGTGTCACCGCCGACGAGGGCGGACCTGAGCGCGGGGTCGTGGAACGAGGGGTGGGTGTCCTCAGGACGTCGCCGGGGCGGCTCTGAGCAGACACCCACGGCGCACTCCACGTGGCGACACAGATGGTGGGACACGACTGTCGTCGAGATGAGCGCGAAGTCGTCCCGCGCGTGGACGGCGCCACGACCACGACGTCACCCGGTCCCGCGAGATCCGGTGGTCACTGGCCGAGGCCTGCTGGAGCTACCAGTGTCGCGTGGTGGCGCATCGCGAGAAGCACTCCGCTGCCGACGTTCCGCCGTCGCCTCGACCAGCGACGGTGAGGGTCTTTCGTGAAACGGGAGGCAGGTGGGTGGGTGAGGTGACGCGGGGCGAGCGCCGCGACCTGTTCACCGGGTCGCGCGACGAGGTGGCCGTGTGGGCTCAGGCGCAGTGGGTGCCCTCTGCTGTGGTGGTGGGTGCGGCCGGCGAGGAGCGACCGCTCGACGAGCGGGTCCGCGAGGTCAGAGCGGAGTGGGCGCGGACCCGTCCCGGTGCCGAGGACGTGCCTGGTGCGGTGGTGGCTCGGATGCACTGCCCCGGTGGTCCAGCTGGGGCTCCGGCCACCGTCGCGCGAGACGGCGTGGCCGACGAGGAAGCGTTCTGACTGCGTTCGACCGTCGTGCGGTCTGCGCTGGACGCGCCACGACGTCCACCGCAGCGCAGGAGCGGGCGGGTGTCGCTCGCCCGGTGCCAGGATCGTCACGTGCAGCGATACTCCCGCGGAGAGCTCGTGGCGGTCTTGGACACCAGCGACCTCGACCGCGCCGCGGCCTTCTGGACGGCGGTCCTCGGGTACCGGCGTGACGAGTACGGAGGAGGGCCCTACCTGAGCCTGGTCCCCTCCAGCGGAGACGGGGTGGAGCTGTTGCTGCAACGCACGGGAGACCCCAAAGGCGGGAAGAACCGGATGCACCTGGACCTGCGGACCAGCGACCTGGAGGCGGAGGTGGCCCGGATCGAAGCCGCAGGCGGCGTCCGCCTGACGTCTGAGGTTGTCGTCGAGCAGGGGTGGCGTTGGCACGTCCTGGCCGATCCGGACGGCAACGAGCTGTGCGTGCTGCAACCGCCCGACGATTGATCCTCGTCGTCCTGCCGCTCGCCGGGCCGCGAAGCACGGGGCGCTGTCGCCACCACCTCGCTCGCAGGGTGCCACGAGCGCGTCGTGGCCCGCAGCGCGCCATCAGCGGGTGCGCGGCTGCCGCGGACGGGTGCCGACGTCCGCAGCGGGACCGGCGTCACGGGTCCAGGTGGGTGGATCCGTCGGTGAGTTCGCGGCTGATGTCGAGGTGGCCGCTGTGGCGGGCGGACTCCTGCAGCAGGTGCAGCGCGACCCAGGCCAGGGTCGGCCGGACGTCGGTGTCGCCGTAGCCGCGCGCCGAGACCACGTCCGGGGCCGTGCGGCGCAGGACGCACAGGGAGTGTTCGTGCTCGGTCCGGTAGTAGTCGCGGATGCGTGCCGGGGTGTCGTCGGTGGTGATCTGCCACTCCTGCTCGGCGGTACCGGGCCAGGAGAAGTCGACGTCCTCGCCGGCGAAGACGTGCCGCACCCAGTACCGCCGCACGGACGCCGAGTGCTTGACCAGGCCGAGCGCGGACCAGCCCGAGGGCACGGCCGGGGTGGTCTGCTGGTGAGGGCTCAGGCCGTCGAGCCGGCGCAGCAGGACCTCGCCGTACCAGTCGAGGTAGTCGACGGCCAGGGCGAAGGTGTCGGTGCTGTCGGCTGGGGGCTCACCGGCGAAGGGCACTGGGTGAGCCTGCCGACGATCCGTGAGGGTGGCTACCCCCGCAGCACGTGATCCGTGATCTCGTGGTCTTCGGTGGGAGCGTGAGGTCGTCGAGCGCGCGGACGGCGGGACGACCGTGCGGTCCAGAGCGGCTCCGAGAAGCGCGGGACAACCTTCTGCAGGGTCCAGCCGGTTGTAGCGGGTGAGGCACCGAGGAGGCCCAGATGGATGCAGCGGAGGACTTCCGGCTGTTCGTGAGCAGGAGGCAGCAGACGCTGCTGGGTACGGCGTGGCTGCTGACGGGGGACTGGGCCACTGCCGAGGACCTGGTGCAGACCGCGCTGGTGCGGGCTTGGCCGCACTGGCGGCGCATCGGCGGCACCGAGGGCTCGAACGGGCGTGAAGGCGCTGTCGCCTACGTCCGCCGGGTCATGGTGAACCAGGCGCTCGACTGGCGCCGCCGGCGCTGGCGCGGGGAGATCCCCACCGCCGACCTGCCCGAACTACCCGTGCCCGCCGGCCTGGGGCCAGAGGTCCACCACGTCCTGCTCACCGCGGTGCGGGCACTGCCCCCGCGTCAGCGGGCGGTCATCGCCTTGCGCTTCTACGAGGACCTCACCGAGGTCGACACCGCCGCTGCCCTGGACTGCTCCGTGGGCACGGTGAAGAACCAGACTTCCAAGGCGCTGGCCACGCTGCGCCGTCACCCCGCCTTGCACGGGCTTCGTCTTCAGGGGAGTGCGCGATGAACCAGGACCTCCAGCGGTTGCTGAGCGACGCCGTGCCGACCCCGCCGAGGCGTCTGGACCCCGACGCGGTCCTGCACGCCGCCCGGCGCCGCCAGCACGCACGCCGGCGCACGGCAGCCATCGCCACCACGGGCTTGGTCGCTGCCTGCACCGCCGCCGCGCTCGTGGCGACTGGTTCCGGTGGGGGAGGTGCCGTTCGTGTCCGGCCGGTGACGCCGGCAACCACGGTCGAACCCGCCCCGGAAGAGCAGTGGCAGCCGCCGGGCATCGAGGCCACCGATCGCGGCGTCAACGGTGTCCAGGTCACCGCGCAGGGCTACGAGGTGAGGACCGGCTCAGCGCAGGCGGCGTGCGTGGCTCCCGGCGCGATCACCGTGGTGGGCGCATCGACCGCGAGCCTGGGGCCGGACTGCGACCTCGCCCAGGACGGTCCTGGCGCCCTGGTGGTGCCGTGGGCGGTGCGGCAGTGGACTGGAGGATCGGGGACCACCTCAGGGCTCGATCTCATCGACGGGGTGCCCGTCTACCTCGACGACATCGTCCACGGCAACGACAGCAGCGCCACCGTCAGTGTCCCCTCGCGCGGGGTGCGGGTGCAGCTCGCCGGTGACGAGGCGCAGGTCCACGACCTGCTGGACAGTCTCACCATCCAGCCCCGGTCCGGGGAACGACAGGCGCCGGCCCGCGCCAGCACCAATCCCGTGGCGGGCGCGACGATCACGGACACCACGAACGCGTGGACGGGTCAGACCCACGACCCGGGTCTGCTCGCCCGCTTGCAGGAGGCAGTGGACGACGCCGCCCATGTGGACGGCCAGCCCGACTGCCTTCCCGAGCCCGGGCAGCAGGCGCAGATCGACCTGCTCACCACCCCGGACTACGAGCACAACCCCGACAGCACGCCCACTGAGCGCTACCTGCGGGAGTACACCTACCTGCTCGTGGACGTCACCGGCCGCTGCGACCTGGTGTTCTCCAGCACCGGTGCCGTCCTGCGCCCGGACCCGGCCACCTTCGGCCCGCTGGTGAAGCAGCTCCGCGACAGCCAGGACTTCGACGACGGCAGCTGAAGATCCTGCGCGACAGCGATCGGGCAGTTCCCGAGGACGACTCCGCACCGAGATCGCCGTGACCGCGCGGTCGCCGGGGAGCACGGTGGTGCCCGGGTTCCGCACGCCGTTCCTGCGTCCTGGACGACCTGCCGTCACCGAGGTGGTCAGCCGCCCCGGTGACGGAGTCGGTCGGGGGTCGGTGGGAGTGGCCCGGTCGACCACCCGGGGGTCCCCGGCCTGCCGGAGGAAGTCCGTGCCGGGTGAGGCGTGCAGGATCGATGCCGTCGTCCGCCGACACGCCGTGGTGGGCCGCCGGGGGATCGGGGTGTCGCGGGACGGCCGTATCGATCGTGCCCACCCGCACGACGCGGGGCACCCTCCCGACCTCCCGCCACCGGACCCGCGCGCCGATGAGTTCGGCGCGCGGTGCGGGTCGCAGGGGTGGGGTCGCGCAGGGCGGCCCGCCCGTCTCCTGGAGGTTCCCGTGAGCACCCGCCTCAGCCCGTACGTCTGCCTCGCCGGCACCGCCCGCGAGGCCCTGGAGTTCTACCGCTCCGTCCTCGGCGGGGAGGCGAGCGTCATGACCTTCGCCGACTACGGCGGCGGTGAGGGCGTCGACCCCGACGGCGTCATGCACGGCCAGCTCGACACCCCCGCGGGCCTGACGCTCATGGTCTCCGACGCCATGCCCGGGATGTCCGCGGCGGGCGGCGGCAACGTCGCGCTGTGCCTGTTCGGGGACGACTCCGCCGAGGGGGAGCGGTTCTTCACCGGCCTCGCCGAGGGCGGGAAAGTCACGACCCCGCTGGAGAAGCAGGTGTGGGGCGACCTGTACGGGGCGCTCACCGACCGGTTCGGCGTCGACTGGATGGTCAACGTCTCGGCGGGCGCCTGAGCGGCTCGGGTCCCCTCCACCGTGCCCGTGTCGGCGCCGGACGCACCCGCGGCCGTGCTGCGCGTGCACCGGGGCGCGCGGACCGGCGACCACCCCGCCCACCGTCGGGCACGAGAACCTCGACGACGACCTCGACGTCGACGTCGTGACGAAGCCGACCGCCTAGGTGCCGGGCCCGGTGCTGTCCAACAGCTTCGGGTTCGGCGGCCACGACGGGTGCCTGGTCCTCACCCCGCCGAGCGCACCCACGCGCTGAACGAGCGCAGGGACCCCTGACCGGGCCGGCGCAACCACGGCCACGGGTGGCGGGCGACGACGTCCAGCTGCGCGGCGCGGCGGGCGAAACCGGGGACGGGGGCGTGGGTGACGGCCAGCCGGCGCCCGGACAGTTCCGCCACGGGATCACCGAGGTGCACGTCGCACCCCAGTTCGGCCAGGGTCTCGGCCAGGAACACGAGCCGTTTGCCGGACAACCGCAGGTGCGCCAGCAGCGGTTCGTCGAACACGAAGACGGTGGGCAGGTCCGGGTGCGCGAGCAGGGCCGGGTCGGTGTCCCCGAGGGATTCCGCCGTCAGCCAGACGGCGTCGGGTTCTCCCGCGACCTCCGGTTCCCGCGGGCCCGCGGCGTCGGTGGGCCCACCCGTCAGCTCCGCCGGGACGTCGGCGCGGGGTCCGGCGTCGGTGTCCGGCCACTCCTGCACGGGGCAGGCCCGCTGCAGGGCGCACCCCCGGCACAACCCGGGGGCGCGCTTCTCGACCTGCCAGCGGCTGAAGCCGTAGACCTTGCCCGTCCCGGTCCCGACGGCCCACTGCCAGCCGAGACGGTTGGCGGCCTGCGAACCGTCGAGCAGGTGGCGGTACATCTCCTGCGCACCCTCGCGCCAGTCCGCCCCGGCGCGCACCGACCACTGCGACGCCAGCCACATGCGGGTCTGGTTCACCAGCCAGCCGTCCTCGTGCAGTTCGGCGGTGGTCGCCGCGACGCACGCCATGTCCGCCGGCCAGGGTTCGCGCGGCCAGGCCTGCCGCGGGACGGGAGCCTCGAAGCGCAGCGCCTCGGCCGTGCGGTGGCCGAGGCGGGCGTAGAGGTGACGGGCGTACTCCTGCCACAGCAGTTCGTCGCGGAACTTCGCGCGGTCCCGGGCCGGCGCGTCGGCGGCCGCGGCCCAGACGGTGGGCAGGGGCAGCAGGCCGTGGCGGACGTAGGGGGACAACCGCGTCGCGCCCCGGCGCCCGACCGGGAGGACCTCGTTGCGACGGGCGGCGTACCCGGCCAGGTCCAGCGTCGCGAGCGCGGCATCGGCGGCGCGCTGGCCGCCGCGCACGGCCGAGACCGGCACCGGTTCCCCCGGCGGCTCGCAGGTCAGGTGCCCGAGGTGGGTGGCGACCCAGGCGCGGACGGCGTCGCGCTCGGTCGGCGGGGACGGCAGGAGCGGCACCGGCCCATCGTCGCCTCGGCGGACGGGGTCGGCACCCGCTGGCGTCGGGCCGGTGCCCGCACCACGGGCACCGGCCGTCGGCTCAGGGAGCCAGGAACTCCGCGATCGCGTGGGCGAACCCCGGGTCGGACAGCGCCTCCGCGTGGTCGCCGTGCACCCGTTG
This sequence comes from Kineococcus rhizosphaerae, assembly GCF_003002055.1. Taxonomy (NCBI): domain Bacteria; kingdom Bacillati; phylum Actinomycetota; class Actinomycetes; order Kineosporiales; family Kineosporiaceae; genus Kineococcus; species Kineococcus rhizosphaerae. Next base: position 163,450 of record NZ_PVZF01000011.1, on the reverse strand, counting down.
CAACCGGGCCCGCGGGACGGCGGCGGCGAGCACCTCGGGACGTTCGGCCAGCGGGTCGGCGTCCCCGGCCACCACCAGCGTCGGGGCGCTGATGCGGTCCAGGGCCAGGGGTGCGGCGTGCACGGCGTCGGCCTGGGCGGCCAGGGCCAGCAGGTCGTTGCCGGTCGCCTCGGCGAACTCGCGGAAACCGCGGACCAGCGGGTCGGTGATCGCCGAGGGGTCCGGCGCACGCAGGGCCCGCGCGAGTTCGGCGGAGGACAGGGCGCGGGTGTCGACCCCGCCGAGTTCCACGATCCCGGCGCCGACCCCGCCGACGGCGAGGCGGTGGACGCGGTCGGGGTGCGTGGAGGCGACCAGGAGCGAGACGACCGAGCCCATCGAGTACCCGACCAGGTCGATCACGCCCAGGTCGAGGGCGTCGAGCACCTCGACGACGTCGGCGGCCATCCGGACCTCGCCGTAGCGCGCCGCGTCGTGGGGTTTGTCCGACGCCCCGTGCCCCCGGGCGTCCACCGCCAGGACGCGACGTCCGGCGGCGAGCAGGGCCTGCAGCAGGCCCGTGCGCGGCCACTCGACGAAGGCGCTGGCGCTGAACCCGTGGTGCAGCACGACCGGGTGCGCGGCCGCACCGGAACCGTCCCAGGCGTGGACGACGAGCGTCAGCCCGTCGGACGTGCTGACGCGGTGGGTGTGGTCCGGCGCGCGCAGGTCGTCCTGCGGTCCGGGTTCGGGCGAGGGTTCCACGGTCAGTTCTCCTGGTCGACGAAGGAGGCGGGCAGGTCGCCCGGGGCGGTGGAGACGACGTCCTCGTCGTCGGTGCCGACGTGCTCGAAGAACGTGATCCGGGCGAACTCGGGGACGACGTGGATCGGGTAGGTGGGGCCGGCGTCGCGGTACTGCTGCATCAGCGGCAGGTGGTCGTTCTGGAACAGGACGGTCCTGGAACCGTCCTCCTCGACCCAACGCGGGAAGAAGATCGTGCCGTGCAGGCGGCGCCGCCCGGGCATGACGTTCACCACGACGCAGGTGCCGGTCGGCTCGGTCCAGGAGACCTTGTAGCTGTCCTCGTCGAGCTGGACGAGGTCGACGTGCTGGTCCTTGACCCAGCGTCCGCCGACCATGCCGGAGTGGATGCGGTAGTCGATGGTGCGTGAGTTCTTGACGTACATCTCGTACCGCCAGCCGTTGGCGTAGGTGTAGACGAAGCGGTGCCCGACCAGCCCGTCGAGGTTCTGCGGGGGAGCGGGGTCCTGGAGTTCCGGCGTCATCACCGCATGATTTTGAGTGCAAAACCAGTTGGAGGTCAAGACCCCTCACCGGGCAGGATGAGGACGTGCCCGACGACACCGCCCCCGGCCCCGCCGCCGACCTGTCGGTCCTGCTGGGCCCGCTGCGCCGCAAGGTGTTGCGCCGCAGCCGGGAGCTGGCCGACCTGCCGGACCTGCCCGAGGCCCAGGTCGAGCTGCTGCGCGTCCTGGCCGCCCGCGGCCCCTCGACCCCCAGCCAGCTCGCCGGGACGCTGCACCTGGCGCGGTCCACGGTCAGCAACCTGCTGCGCGCCACGGGGGCGGCCGGCCTGACCGAGCGGACCCCCGCCGTCGGTGACCTGCGCGGGGTGGACGTGCGGGCCACCCGGGCCGCGACGTCGCTGCTGACCCGCTACGACCGGGCCAGCGCGACGACGGTGGCCTCCGCGACGGCCCGGCTGAGCGGGCGGGAGCAGGCGCTGCTGCCCGAGGTGGTCTCGGTGCTGGCGCACCTGCTCGCCGTGCTGGAGGAGCAGGACGAGCACGAGCGGCCCGGCGCGCCCTGACGTCGCCCCCTCAGCCCTCAGCCCCGCTCGCGCGGCGCCGCCGAGCGCGCGTCGAGCCAGTCCACGACCCGGCGGGTCACCTCGTCGCGGTTGGTCTCGTTGAAGACCTCGTGCCGGGCCCCGGGGTACACCTCGACCTCCACGTCGCGGACCCCCGCCTCCCGGTACCGCCGGCCCAGCAGCTCGATCAGTTCCCCGCCACCGGCCAGCGGGTCGTCCCCACCGCTGACCACGAGCAGCGGCAGGCCCGGGTCGATCCCCGCCAGTTCCCGCGGGTCACCGACCCGCGGGGAGGAGAACAGCGCCCCCATCACCTCCGGCGCGGTCTCCTGCCCGCACAACGGGTCCGCGACGTAGGCGTCCACCTCCGCCGCGTCGCGCGAGAGCCACTCGTAGCCGGTGCGGGGCTCGAAACCGGCGTTGAAGGCCGACAGGTCACCGCCCTGCCCCTCCTGCGGCGCCGGCAGGCCAGCGGCGAACACGTCGATGGTCGTGGACCCGCTGAGCACCACGCCGTCGTAGCGCCGGGAGTGGTCCAGCAGGGTGACCTGCGTCGCGAACGAGCCCATGGAGTGCGCGACGAGGAAGTGCGGCAGGCCGGGACGCTCGGCCTCGACGAGGGCGGAGAACTGCGTCACGTCTGCGACGAGACCGTCCCACCCGCCGACGCCGAAGCTGACGTGCGGGGTCCGCTCGTCCACCGAGGCGCCGTGACCGCGGTGGTCGTGCGCCCACACGTCGTACCCCGCCGCCACCAGCGCCCGGGCCAGCCGGTCGTAGCGCGGCGCGTGCTCGCTGAGGCCGTGCACGACCTGCACGGTGGCGCGGGGTCCGGGCGCCGGCCAGTGGTAGCCGTGCAGGACGAGACCGTCCGCGTCGGAGGGGAAGGTCAGGTGGTCCACGGTCGGGTCACGTCCTCGTCGTCGGGGGTGCGTGCCCGAAGACTAGGACCTGTTCCCGCGCGGACCGTGGCCGAGTCCGACCGGAGGCGGCAGGGGTGAGCCGGTGGACCCGTGGGACGACCGTGGAGCCGGGCAGACCCCCCGGGGCGTCTCACGGGCTGGTCGGGTCGAGCAGCTCCCTCAGCACCTCACGGTGCTCGGGGTGCGCCCACCGCAGCTGGTCGAACTCCCCGAGCGTGAACCAGGCGAGACGGTCGTGCTCGTGGGGACTGACGTTGCCGGGACGTCCGTCCCAGGCTCGTACCCGCCAGGCGCTCAGGCGCACCTCGGTGCCGGGCGCGCCGGAGGTCACGTGCAGTCGCGAGGTGGGTTCGCCGTCGCACTCCAGGACGTCGATGCCCAGTTCCTCGCGCAGCTCCCGGCGCAGGGCCCCGGTCTCGGACTCGCCGGGTTCGACGTGGCCCCCGGGCAGGGCCCACCGGCCCGGGAAGGCGCGGCGGCCCGCGCTGCGCAGCCCCAGGAGCACGCGCTGGTCCTGGACGAGGATGCCGACGGCGACGGTGTGCACCCGCGCAGCCGAGCACGGGGTCGCGACAGTGCCCGGGCTACCGATCGAACCCCGCCGTCACCACGATCGTCGAGCGCGACGGTCGACGGCGGGTCAGGTCTCGATCTGACGTCGGGGTCGGGTGACGAGGTGCCTTCCTCGGTGCGGGCACGTGCTGGCACGGTGAGCGGGTGAGTCCTGACGGCGAAGACCACGACTGGTCGCGACCCCTCCTCGACCTGCCGCTCCCGTCACCGGTCGCGGCGGCGCTGGACTCGCTGCTGCCACCACGGGGACGCCCCACCCGTGGGCCGCGGGAACGGGGCCGGCTGGGGCACTTCGAGCCGGTGAGCGAGGACGCGGCGCGGGAGTGGCTGGGTTTCGCCCCACCCACCCTGCCCAGCCTGGAGGCAGCCGGTTTCCGCCGGTGCTTCGCCCGCCAGGGTTCCCGGGAACTGGTCCCGCGCGCTGAGCTGGGCCGCGGGGAGAGCGCGGCGGTGTACGTGTTCCACCTCCCGCCCGGTGTGGAGTGGGACCCGGAGACGACCTTCGTCGAAGCCCGGCGCCGTGGGCTGACGTTCCTGTGGCTGCAGGCCGGCTACGGGGTGCCGTGGCCGGGGGTGGCGCGGGCGTCGGCGGACATCGGGCGCGACCCCGCCTGCGGTGACTGGATGACGGTGCTGGTGGGTTCGACCGGGGTGGGGGTCCAGCACCAGCGGGGGGTGACGCGGTTGACGTGGTCGTACCGCTCGCCCGCAGCCGCCGACGGTGCTGCGGACTTCGACGTGACGGTGATGAGCGGACGTCCGCCGCGGGCGTCGGTGGAGGTGATGGTGAGAGACCGCGTGGCGGTCGGCCTGGGGTGAGGTCCCCCGGTTCGCGTCGGCGACCGCGGGGGTTCCCGGCGTTCGACGGCCGTCGATCCCGGACCCGGACGGACGAGAACCCCAGAAATCCCGGCGCACCGGTTTCGTCCGCGGAAACCCCGGGCCCTGCCACGTCGACGGCACCGTCCGGCTCACAGGTCGAGGAAACCGTCGGCCACTCCCGGCCGGGGTTGCCAGTGCGAGGCCAGCCGGTCCACGAGGTGCGCGGCGGCGTACTGCGAGCCGATGGCGCGACCCAGCTCGTCGAAGAGCGGTGTCCGTTGCCGCAGAACGACACCCGGCCGTCCGGACACGGTGCACGTGAGTTCCAGGACCGTCTGCGGCCACGAACCGTCGAGGCGGTACCGCACCTCACGTGCCCCCACCCGTTCCAGCTGCCCGGCACCGCGCTGGGCGCTCCTCAGCACCTCCCAGGCGTAGGACCGGGCGTCCACCGGCGGCGGCTGCAGGGGCCAGCACCCCTCGCTGACGTCCACCGCGTCAGCGGCCAGCACGTCGGTCCGGGAACCGTCGGCGGCGTCCAGGGTGAAGACCTCCACGGGGTGGTGCACGACGTGGGACCTCCACCCCGTCGGGCGGTGGGCCAGGGCGACGGTCAGCCGGGTGCCGTGGGCGGTGACGGCGTCGATCCAGCCACCACCGAGGTCCCACGAGGCCACCGTCGTCCCGTCGGGTCCGCGGGCGCTGAGGACCGGCCGGGCGAACGCCGGATCGTCGTCGGGCGCTCTCCGGCCGGGTCCTGCGAACCACTCCAGCCCACCACCGGCGGCGACGGGGCCGTACCCGGCGACGTCCTGGGACGGCAGGGTCGGGTGCGGTGTCCGCGGGGGCGGGTGGAAGTCCGCGGGCAGGGCGTACCGGTCGCCGAGGAACGGTGGTGGTGTCTCCTGCCACGGCAGCAGGAAGTGCCGGGTGCCGTGGGCCACCTTGTCCCGGTCCCCGTCCCAGCGGGGACGCCGGTGCACGTCGTCCCCCACGGCGGCGACTAGGAGACCCTGCGGGGTGTCGAGGAGTTCTCGGACTCCCCGGTCCAGTTCGACGGTGTGGACCCGGCCGTCGGAGTCCACCCGTTGCAGCCGGCCGTGCCGGGGTGGCTCGCTGGGAGGTGCTCCGCGGGGTACGACCTCGTACTCGTCGGCGCTGCCCGAGCACCACGCGAAACCCGGCCTGCACACCTGGAGCGACTGCTTCGCCGTCGGATCGTCAGAGTCGTCGACCAGCCCGCTGGCGGCGATCCCCTCCTCGCCGACCCGCACGACGGGCCCGCCGCTCTCCTGCTGGACCCACAGCGACGTCCCGTCGTCCAGCACCACCGTGGAGGAGTACCGCACCGCCGCGGGGGGTGGCTGCGCGGACCACGACACCACGTTCCGGACGGTCCCGTCGCGGAGGTCGAGGACCGCGGCCACGGGTTGGTAGCGGTCCACCGCCCACAGGCCGGAGTCCAGGGGGACCAGCCACCCGGGGGCCAGGAACCTCACGACCCGATCACCCACGGGTACCGGCCGGACCCTCGCCCGCGCGTCGAGCGGCGGCGGTCCTGATCTCGCGCGCGTCCTCGTCCAGGTGTCGCCTGTCCCGGTCCAGCGTCCCGGGGAGGTTCTCGACGGTCCAGCCGTCCCCGGTGCAGCGGGGCAGGACGTGCAGGTGGAGGTGGAACACCGTCTGGAAGGCGACCTCGCCGTCGCAGAGGAAGAAGTTGATCCCCTCCGGGCGGAACGTGGAGCGGCGCAGGGTGCGGGCCAGGTCGTGAGCCACCGCCCAGACGCGGATCCCCGTGGCGTCGTCCAGGTCCTCCAGGCCCACCGCGTGGTGGCGCGGCACGACCAGGAGGTGCCCGGGGGTGACGGGGTAGCGGTCCATGAAGGCCACGACGGTGTCGTCCTCGAACACCGTGCTGGCCTCGGCGTCGTGCCGGGCGATGGCGCAGAAGACGCACTCCTGCGCGGTCGGGGTCGCGCTCACGGGACGACGGTTCCAGGGCGGCGGGCCGGGTGCCACTCGGTCCACGATCGGGTGGTTCTCCTGATCGGCCGCCCGGGTGCTCTGGTGCGCAGACGTGCCGTGCAGCACCCGGCCCCCTCCTAGCCTGGGACGGTGCACGCTCGAACCGGGACGGGGCGGGACCCGAGATGCCGGTGAGCGGTCCCGACGGTCGGCCCGGGGACCGGCCCCGCGGGTGGTCACTCGCCCGACGACGTCTGCCGGCCCTCCTGGAGCGCCCGGGACTGGTGGCCTGGCTGGCGCTGTGGGTGGTCCTGGGAACCGTCTACGGCTGGGCGTCCTGGGACGAGGAGCGCACGTACGCCCAGCGGGGTGCGTACACCACCGCTCCCGTCCTCCTGGTGGACGACTGCGCGCACCCGAAGTGGGGCAGCATCGAGGTCGAGGTGCTCGGTCGGCGGGCCTACCTGAGCTGCACCGATCCCCTCCCCCGGGCGGGGGACCGGTTGCAGGTGCAGTACGACACCGCGAACCCCCGGGTCGCCCGCCGCGCCGGTTCCGGTGACGACTCGGTGGCGCTGGTGCTGATGTCCGGTGGCGGTGCGGCGTGCGCGCTGGTGCTGACGGGCTGGGTGCTGCTGCGCCGCCTCCAGGCACGGCTCCACCCCGAGGTGGAGGAACGCTTCCGGGCGGACCTCCGCGAGCGGGCGGAGGTCCAGGTGCGGACCCGGTGGGAAACGGGCCGCGGGCCGTCGTGGCGGTGGCCGTCGCACCGCGGTCGGCACCGCCGCTGACGAGCGAGCTGAGAACTCGGCGCCGGGTCACGGGGCCCGCCGTGCCGAACCCCGTCGGGACGCTGCTGTCGGAGGTGTCGGTCAGACTCCCGGGCATGGTCGTCGACGTGTTCGCAGGGGGTGTTCGCCGGTGAGCGACCTGCGTCAGGTCGCCGCGCCGCCGTGGGAGGAGGACCTGCTGGTCACCGCGGAGTTCGAGCGGGTCGTGCACGTGTGGTCGCGAGAACGGGCTGCGCGCTGCGCCACGTTCGAGACGGTCCACGACGATGGATCCCGGGTGGCGCTGGTTCCGGGTGAGCGGCCGGTGGTGGTCGCCGGGGCGTACACGCGTCAGGGCGTGTGCGGTTACGACCTGAGCGGTGAGCGGTTGTGGCAGGACCGCAGCCGCACGAACGTGCAGGTCTTGACCGCCTTGGCGGGAGGCCGTGTCGCTGTCAGCTGCGACCGTGGCCCCACCCGGGTCCTGGACGCGGTCACCGGGGAGGAGGTGAGGTCCCTGCGGGGGGTTCTGCGGGTGATCGCGTTGACCGAGGATCTGTCGCTGGCGGTGGGCGGCGGCTGGTGCCGTCTGCTGGATCGGTGCTTGGACCCCGTGGCGCCCCGGATCGCGACGGGGCTGGGGCCGGTCTGGTTCGCGGCCACCGACGGGGAGCACCTGGCCATCGAGGACAACGGGTTCTTGCGCATCCTCGATCCCGACGGCCGTGATCGGGTGGAGGTGGGCGACCACCTGCGCCCCCTGGCGCACGATCCGGTGACCGGGACCTGGGTGACGATCCACGAGACCTGGGCGGGACGGGCGTCGCTGGTCCGGTTCGACGACGACGCGGTCGTTCTCGAGGAGCGACCGTGCGAGCGTCCGCGTGACGTGGCCGTGGTGGACGCGGGCAAGGCGTTGGTCGTGCTCACCGGTGCCGGCCTGCAGGTCGTGGACTGTTCGAACTGGAGCACTCGGGCGCTGGGGGCGGCGTGACAGCGGCGTCCAGTGCGGGGTGAGGTGGTCAGGTCTGGCCGCGGTCGCCAGGACCGGGAGCACGCGCAGCGCGCCACGACCCGGACGTCGGACAGGGTGTCACCGCTCGGGTCGAGGTTCTGGGGTCGTCACTTGCTGCGGAAGTCCGGGGACTGGTCGGAGTACCAGATCCGCCACGGGTCGGTGTCGCTGTCGCGGACGAGCACGACGGACCCGCTGAAGGGGAACTTGCCCGACCGCAGCCCCGGTCCGTAGTCCCACTGGTAGGACAGCGGCACCGCCACCACCTGGCGCCACAACCGGTGCGCGGTGAGCGCGGTGGGGTCCGGCTGCGCCTGGCCGATGGTGACGTCCTTGGCGGGCAGCTCCTGCGCGGTCCACTGGATCATCGCCTCGACACCGGTGTCCGGTTCCTCGGCCCAGTAGTCGTGGAAGGCGCCGGCGTTGTCGCCCGCGATCCGGGCGTCCATGTAGTGGCGGACGACCTCCTCAGGGGTCGCCACCCGCGTCGCGGCAGCCACCGTCGTCCGGGTGGCCTCCCACGGCCAGGGCGAGCCGCCCACGACCGTGGGCGCCGCCGCGCCGGCCACGACGGCCAGGCCGAGCGCGACGGGCAGGAGCTGGGCACGGCGGCGCCGGCGGCGACCTCGCGCCTTGAGCGCCGCCAGGTCCCACGTCGGCGCCGGGGCGGGGCGTTCCCGCAGGGCTGACCGCAGGCGCGCGGACACGTCGACGTCGGAGTGCGGGTCGTGGGTCATGAGCGGGCTCCCCTCGAGGTGGGCCGGGTCGTGGGCGCGGGCGTCGGTACGGGTTCGGCGGAAGTCGCGGAGTGCTCCTGGACGAGGTGCTGCTGCAGCAGTCGACGCGCGTGGTGGGCCTGGCTCTTGACGGTGCCTTCGCTGCAGTGCAACAGGTCGGCGACGTCGCTGACGGGCAGGTCCTCGACGAAGCGCAGCACGGCCACGGCTCGCTGCCGAGCCGGCAGGTGGCGCAGGAGCTGCAGGACGTCCAGCCGTTGGCTGCTGTCCTCGGCGTTGTCCTCGGCTCGCGGGTGGGTGCTCGTCGCCTCGTCGCCGGCCTGGTCCAAGGTCGCGGTCTCGTGGCGTCGCCACGCGCGACGGTTCTCGGAGATGAGGCGGCGGACGAGGGTGGTGCGGGCGTAGGCGTACTGCTCGCCACGGCGGCGCACCCGGGGCCAGGCGGCGTAGAGGCGTTCCATCGTGTCCTGGACGACGTCGTCGCTGTGGTGCCAGTCGCCGCACCAGGCGTAGGCCAGCACGCGCAGCCGCGGCATGGCGGACGTGGCGAAGTCGTCGAAGTCCTGCTCACCGGGGTGCGCCTCCACGGTCCCTCCCTTCCTCACCGGTTGATACGCACCAGCCGCCGCACGAGGTTGCACCCGGGGACGCCGAGGGGCGATCGCACGACCCGGGCCGGCGGTGGAGCGTGCGAACCCCGGAGTGCGCAGACGTCGCTGGACGTCCTGGCCCGTGGTGGGAGCAGCCAGGCGGCGCGTCGTCGTGGACGGCCCGTCACGTCGGCTGGATCTGCCAGCCGGTGCGTTCCATCGAGTCGTCCCACACGACGAGCCGATCACCCGCCCAGGCGACGGTGGTCGGGTCGCCGTCCACGACGCCGGGCAACGCGGGCAACGCGGTCCAGGTCTCCTCGTGCAGCACCGCGTACCGGCCGCCGACTCCGACCGCCACGTGCCCGGGACCGACGACCACGTTCTGGGCCCAGCGGGGGTCCTGGAGCGCCGCAGGCAGGTCCAGCGGGTCGGACGTGCCGTCCACCGGGTCGACCCGCTCCAGCCTCGGCTCCTGGTCCGCGTTCCACCCGGTTCCGATGAGCCGGCGGCCGTCCCACCCCCCGAACGGCACAGCGGTCGGGCCGGAGGTCTCCTCCGCGCCGCCGGGGACGGGGACGGGGACGGCGCGCCAGCGGTCGTGGGCCGGGTCGTAGGCCTGGACGCTGCTGCCCGCGTACCCGTCCGGCACCTGGGTGAGCCCCACGAGCAGTTCGTCCGCGGTCCAGATCGTGCAACAGCTCTCCCCGGAGTCGGGGCCCGGGACCCGGCTGGTGCGGGTGGTGCCGGTCGCGGGGTTCCAGGCCCAGAGGGTGTGCGGGACGGGTTGGCCGCTGCCGTCGGTGCCGACGCACAGCACCTCCGTCCCCGACCACCAGGCGGGGGCGTAGACGAGCAGGTCCGACTCGGGGGCCGGACCCGATCCGCCGGTGGCGGGGTCGAACCAGGACCAGCCGTCGGTCAGGAGGTTCCCCGTCCAGGTCGTGCCGTGGTGGAAGGAGTGGGGTTCGGGGAAGCGGCGCCAGGTGCCGGTCGCGGGATCGTAGGCGCCGCTGTCCGTGACCGGTTCGGTCGGTGGGGCGGCGCAGCTGGCGTTCGCCGGGCAGTCCGGCACGGGCCCGACGACGGGGCCGGTCCCGCCGACCACGAGCAGTTCCGCCCCCGTCCACGTCAGGGTCGGGGCCCCGCGGGGGTCGATCGGTGGCGGGGGGAGTTCCTGCCAGGTGGCGGTCGTCGTCGGCAGGTCGCCGGGCCAGCGGGTCGCGGGGGTGGCCGGGTCCTGGCTGTCCCTCGTGCCGCAGGCGGCGAGGACGCCGGTGGCGGTGAGGGCGGTCAGCAGGTCGCGTCGGCGCAGCACGTCGCTGGGACGTCGCCACGGTGGAGACGGTTCCCGTCGCGCCGCCCGACGCAGGAGCGCAGCGACGAGCAGGACGAGGGCGGTCGCTGCGATCGAGCGACCGATCTCGGTGCGCCGCGGTCGACCGGTGGGTCCGTGAGCGGGGCGGGGCTGAGCACGAACCCTGCGGGTTCACACCGTGCGGAGGGCGGGTACGTCCCGGTGCTCACGCGGGATCGAGGCGTCGGCGCGGGAGCGGGCTGGAGTAGACGACGCTGGTCGTGATGCCCCCCAGGGTCGCCAGCTTGCCGGTGATGCGTTCCAGGTCGCGCATGGACCGGGCGAGGACCTTGAGGACGAAGCAGTCGTCCCCGGTGACGTGGTGGGCCTCGACGACCTCGGGGGTGACGTCCAGCAGGTCGTGGAAGGGTTTGTAGTTGCCCGTCGGGTAGGCCAGGCGCACGAACGCGGTCACGGTGTAACCGAGCGCCTCGGGATCCAGGGTGGCGCTGTAGCCGGTGATGACACCGGTGTCGGTGAGACGACGCAACCGGTCGGCGGTGGCGCTCGCGGACAGGTTGATCGCCCGGGCCAGGTCGGCGACGCTGATGCGGCCGTCCCGCTGCAGCTCTTCCAGGACGCGGCGGTCGGTCGCGTCCAGGGCCGGCCGGGGATTCGTCGCCACGACGGCGAAACTACCAGCGGATCGACGGCGCAGACGCGTCGACGCCGTGGACAGGACCTGGTCCCGCAGGAGTCGACCGGGTTCCATGGTGGGCATGCCGACCTCGATCTCCGCGGTGGACTTCTTCGCCGCCAAGCTCGCCCACCAGACCGATCCCGCCGACCTCGCCGCGGCCCGCGCCGCCGGTGCGGCGCCGCTGGTGCTCGACGTGCGCTCGGCAGCGGGGTGGAGCCAGGGCCGCATCCCCGGCGCGGTGCACCTGCCCGGCGCGCAGGTGCACGACGGCATCGCGGACCTGGCCCCGGACCTGGACACCCCGATCGTCGTCTACTGCTGGGGGCCGGGCTGCAACGGTTCCACCAAGGCCGCCTCCACCCTGGCCTCGATGGGGTACACCCGGGTGCGGGAACTGATCGGTGGTTTCGAGTACTGGGCGCGCGAGGGTTTGGCGGTCGTCACCGACAGCGGGCGGTCCCGGCGGGCGCCGGACGACCTCGTCGGTCCGGTCCCGCTGCCGTGAGGGAGGCCGGTACCGGTGGGGCGGCGCAGCAGCCGGCGTCCGGGTCAGCGACGACGCGATCTGCGCACCCGGGACGTGTCGACGGGCTCGTAGCTCGCTCCCACGCTGCCGGAGACAGGCCGGTCCGGGTACCACGCGGGCTCGAGGCGCCCCTCGGGTGGGAGCGGTGCACGGCGTTCGCGCCACTCCTGGTGGCGGTGGTGCAGCAGCGCGCGGATCAGGCGCGGGTGGAAGCGGACCACGGACTGCCTCCTGGTTCGGTCGTGACCACGGCACTGCGCGGGTGCGGGTCATCGTGCCGCACGACAGCGCCGTGGCCGGGTGCCCGCGCGGCACGAGACGATCGTGGATCCACGTTCCCGCCCGACCCTCGTTCCGGACGCCGGACGGGACTGCTCTTCGCCCCGTGTCCGACCCACCCTCAGGATGGAGCCCGTGAGCGGTTTCTCGAACCTCCCGGGCGGTCTTCCCGCCGGTGCCGTGGTGATGAACGACGACGGCGTCCCCGCCCTGTGGGCGTCGGTCGGACCGGCCTCGCTGGAGGTCTTCACCCGGCTGCACGCCGAGCGCACCCGCAGCGGTTTCCACCCCGTGCTGCTCGACGAGCCCGCTGCTGACTGGGAGGCGGAGAGCCTCTTCGAGTCCGAGCTGGACCGCGTCGACGACCTCGACGCCGAGCAGGTGCTCAGCTCCTGGTTCGAGGAGGTGGAGGAGCAGAGCACCTGGCCGGGCCTGGCTCCCGCGCAGCCGCTGCGCCACGACCCCGACGCGCTGGCCCTGGAGCTGGCGCGCGAGCTGCTGTCGGCGGACCCCGCCCTGCGTCTGGGGCTCGTCCCGGTCTCCCGGGGTGCCGACGTCCTGGCGTCGCTGGGCTGGTCGGGTGCGGTGAACTTCGACGCCAGCCCCGCTGAGCTGTCGTGCGTGCTGCGCAGCTGGGAGGAGCGCTTCGGTGTTCGACTGGTGGCGATCGACTCGGCCACCGTCGTCGTCTCCGTCGCCGCCGAGATCACCGAGACGGTCTCGCTGCAGCTGGCGGGCGAGCACGTGGCCTTCTGCTCCGACGCGATCTACCAGGACGGTCCAGGATCGGTGGCCGAGTACGCGGACGAGTTGCCCGGACAGCTGTCCTGGCGTTTCTGGTGGGACTGACCTCGTGCACGACGTCGACCTGCCCGGGGCGAGGCCCGCGGGTCCTCGGCGCGGCCCGCCGGCGTCCACGGCGGCGGTTCGCGGTGCGGTTCAGCCGTCGCCGTCGTCCTGGATGAACCACGGGTCCTGCTCGTCGTCGCGCACGAGCGGGTAGCCCCACGACGTGGGGCCGTCCGGCACGGTGTCGTCGACCGGTCTGGTGGAAGACCTCGACACCGGGCGAGTGCCGCCACTGGCGGACGCCCGCGACGACTCCTCGATCTGTGAGGCGCGACGGTTCGAGACGTCGCGGGTCGCGCGGACGCCGCCGAGTCGAGGGGGCTCCTGCCCGTGGACCGACCTCGATCACCGGCACGTGCGGAAGATCTCTGGGCGGGGGTTCGCCGACTGGGCCGGGGTTTCGACGTCCCGGCGCGCGCGGGTTTCGCCGTGCCGGGACCGGCGGTGGGAGAACGCGAGCCGTTCGACGTGGTGCCGTTCGACGTGGTGACCGAGGTGGCTCTCGCTGGCAGGATCGTGCTGTGCCCCGTCGGTGGACGATGTCCTGCGCGCGGCTGCTGGACCGCGCCGGCGCACGGCCCGGTCCGCGGCGAGGTCGCGGTCGAGGGCGGGGGCTCGGGCGTGCTCAGGGGCGTGGGGTGGATCGGCGGGCGTCGGTCGTCGCGGTCGTCACGGTGATCGCCCTGCCGATCGCGGCGGGGGTCTGTTCTTCGGGGCGCCGGCGCAGGAGCGGGTGCGAGCAGCGCGTCCGTCCGGCGCGGTGGTCCACGACTGCGACGTCGCTGAGGTCAGCGTGGTGCAGCTCAGTGCCCGGCTGCGCCAGGTGCGGGGCGGGTTGGCGGGTGGTTTGGCGGGCGTGGTGCTCACGACCCGTGGCGCGGACGCGGCGGAGGCTCAGCAGGTGGGACCGGAGGTGGCGGTGCTGCTGCGTCCGTGCGAGGCGGCGGCGATCGGGGTGGGTCTTTCCGTGCCGCGCGGTGCCGGGGGTGTGGACGGGGGCAGCCACGACCCGTCGGCCGCTGCAGGGTTGGCGGTGCAGGGCCTGTCGCAGCGGCTGCACGCCGGAGAGGCCGGTCTCCACCTCAGCGACCCCTCGCAGGAGCTGTGCCGGGACGGTGGCGCGGGCGGGAGGTGGACGGGATGGTGCCTGACGCTGGAGTCGGCCGGTTCCGGGCAGACGACTTTCTCGGTGCCGGTGCGGTGGGGCGCGCGAAGTCGTGACCTGGGTGGGTGGGGTGTTCTCGACGTGACCGTGTGGGTCCGGGGAGGGTGAGCCCCCGGTGCGTGCGCCGGGGCTCCCGCAGGTGCCGCCGGAACTGCGCAGACGCACCCCCCACCACCGCGCCGTCGCCGACGGGGAGCACCTCCGGTGCCTGCTCCGAGCGCTCCTCGCCGGCCCGGACCCACCTAGCCTGCCGCCATGAGTCCCCTCGACCTCGACGTCACCTGGAACACCGCCACCTCGGGCGCACCTGAACCGGCGTTCCAGGTCCACTGGGCCGACGAGGCCACGGTGGTACTGCGCCAGAGCATCACCTCCCACTTCGAGGCACCGTTCCTGTACCTGCTCCTCGGCACCGAGCGGGCACTGCTCCTGGACACCGGTGCCACCGGGGACGACGTCGCGCGCTCCCTGCGCTCGATCGTGGACGGGCTCGTGGACGAGTGGCTGAGAGTGCACCCCCGTCCGGGCTACGGACTGGTGGTGGCCCACTCCCACGCTCACGACGACCACGTCGCCGGCGACGGCCAGTTCGACGACCGGCCCGACACCGTGGTCGTGGGGCACGACGTCGCCGCGGTGCGTTCCTTCTTCGGCATCGACGCGCAGGGTGCGGGAGGGCGCCTGGACCTCGGCGGTCGCGTGGTGGAGGTCGTGGCGATCCCCGGGCACCACCGGACCTCCGTCGCCGTGCACGACCCGGCCACCCGTGCCCTGCTCACCGGCGACACGGTCTACCCGGGCCGGCTGTACGTGGACGACTTCCCGGCGTTCTGCGCCTCGCTGCAGCGCCTGCGGGAACTGGTCCGCACCAGGTCCGTGGAGCACCTGCTGGGGGCGCACGTGGAGATGTCGGACGTGGCCGGGGTGGACCACCCCCGGGGTTCGGTCCGTCACGACGGCGAAGCCCCGCTGCCGATGACGCCTGCGCACCTGGACGACGTCGCCGCTGCGGCTGCCGCCACCGGAGGTGCCCCGGGCCGTCACGTCTTCGACGACTTCGTCCTGTGCATCGAGTGACCGGTCGGTCGTGGTCCTGAGTCGGAGGAGGTCACGACCCACTCCGCGACGGGTGCGTCCGAGACGGCGTCCAGCGTCGCGGCCCAGGTGGAGAGCCGCTGGTCCGGGCGGTTGCGCAGGCCGACCTCGACGTGACCGGCACCGCGTTCGGCGGCGGCGAACGAGCGGCCGGGTCCGGCGGTCACCGGGCGGGGGCGGGCAGGACGCCGGTGCGGGCCAGGGCCGCGGTCAGCAGCTCCAGGTCGATGGCGACGTGGGCCCGGGCGATCCGCTCGGCGTCGTCCGCCCGGCGCCCGGCGATCGCGGCGACGAGCTCGCGGTGCTCGCGCAGCGCCCGGACCTCCATGGCCCGCATGCCCTCCGGCGCTCCCCACAGGTGCGCGGGGGCGCCGATGCTGAGCTGGCCCTCGAGGTCGGCCAGCACCCGGCGCAGGGTGTCGTTGTGCGCGGCGTCGATGATGGCCAGGTGCAGGGCGCTGTCGGCCTGCTGGGAGGCCAGGCCGGACTCCGCTCCGGCGTAGACGTCCAGCGCGTCCTCGATGCGGGCCAGGTCGGCGGGGGAGCGGGCCTCGGCCGCGGCCCGGCAGACGGCCCCGTGCAGGCGGGCGATGGCTTCGCACAGGTCGCGCAGCTGCGCGTAGGTGGCCGACAGGGTGCGCCCGACGATCGCGGTGGAGGACTCGGGCCACTGCTGGACGACGAAGGAACCGCCGGTGCGGCCGCGACGGGTCTCGATGAGACCGCGCCGGGCCAGGTGCGCCAGCGCCGCGCGGACCGTCATCCGCCCCGCGCCGAGAGCGGCGGCGAGGTCGCGCTCGGGGGGCAGCCGGGAGCCGGGCAGGTACTGCCCGGTGGCGATGGCCGTGACGAGGCGTTCGAGCACCGCGGCCACGCGGGGGCTGTCGGGACCGGCGGACGCACCCGTCCGCGTCCGCGCCCGCTCCGCGTCCGTCTGCCTCACCCCGCCATCCTCGCGCAGTTTCCCGCAGGTAAATTCCCGCCAATGGTCTTGTGCGGGACCTTTCGGCTCATCATGCTCTCGCCATGCCCGTCGCGACCCCCACCGTCGAGTCCCGCACCCTGCCGGTCCTCGGCCACGAGACCTGGGTGCAGGTCACCACCCCCACCGCCCCCCGCCCCGGCGCCCTGCCGCTCGTCGTCCTGCACGGCGGACCGGGCATGGCCCACGACTACGTCGCCAACCTCGCCGCCCTGGCGCAGGAGACCGGGCGCACCGTCGTCCACTACGACCAGCTCGGCTGCGGGCGCAGCACCCACCTGCCCGACGCGCCCGCGGAGTTCTGGACCCCGCAGCTGTTCGTCGACGAGTTCCACGCCGTCCTGACCGGCCTGGGGATCGAGCGCTGCCACGTCCTGGGCCAGTCCTGGGGCGGGATGCTGGGGGCCGAGATCGCCGTGCGCCGCCCGGCGTCCCTGGTCTCGCTGGCGATCTGCAACTCCCCGGCGTCGATGCAGCTGTGGGTGGAGGGTGCCGCGCAGCTGCGGGCCGAGCTGCCCGCGGACGTCCGCGACGCGCTGGAGCGCCACGAGGCCGCCGGCACGACGACCGACCCGGAGTACCTGGCCGCGACGCAGGTGTTCTACGCCCGCCACGTCTGCCGGATCACCCCGACCCACCCCGACTTCGCCGCCAGCGAGGCCCAGATGGAGGCGGAACCGACCGTCTACCACACGATGAACGGACCCAACGAGTTCCACGTCGTCGGCACCCTGCGCGACTGGAGCGTCGTCGACCGCCTGCCCGCGGTCGCCGTGCCCACCCTCGTCGTCGCCGGTGAGTTCGACGAGGCCACCCCCGCCACCTGGGCGCCGTTCGTGGAACGGATCCCCGACGTCACCAGCCACGTCTTCCCCGGCGCCAGCCACTGCACCCACCTCGAGCAGCCCGAGGAGTTCCGCGCGGTCGTCGCGGCCTTCCTCGCCGCCCACGACGACGCCGCCGCTCCCGCCGGCGACGAGGAACCCGGAGAACCGCGATGAGCGACCAGCAGCGCACCCTGGAGTCCTTCGGCTACCAGCAGGAGCTGAAGCGTTCCGTCTCCACCTTCGACCTGCTCGTCTACGGCCTGGTCTTCATGGTCCCCATCGCCCCGTGGGCGATCTTCGGGACCGTCTACGACAGCGCCCGCGGGATGGTCCCCCTCGTCTACCTCATCGGCCTGGTGGCGATGGTGTTCACCGCCCTCGCCTACGGGCAGATGGCGAAGGCGTTCCCGCTGGCCGGTTCGGTGTTCTCCTACGTCGGCCGCGGCGTCCACCCCGCGCTGGGGTTCTTCGCCGGCTGGGCGATCCTGCTGGACTACCTGCTCATCCCGACGCTGCTGTACGTGTTCGCCGCCGAGTCGATGGTCGGCATCTTCCCCGGCAGCCCGCGGTGGGTGTGGGCGCTGGTGTTCGTGGCGATCAACACCGTCGTGAACCTGCTGGGCATCAGCTCCCTCAAGCTGGCCAACCGGGTGTTCCTGGCCGTCGAGATCGTCTTCGTCGTCGCGTTCGTGATCATCGCCGCGACCGCGCTGAACGGTGGCACGATCCCCGGCGCCGAGTGGGGTGCGACACCGTTCTGGAACTCCTCGGAGGTCAGCGGCCCGCTCATCGCCTCGGCGCTGTCCATCGCCGTGCTCAGCTTCCTCGGCTTCGACGGCATCTCGACCCTGGCCGAGGAGACCACGGGACGCAAGAACCCCGCCGGGCGCGCGATGCTCATCGCCCTGTTCGTCGTCGCGTTCCTCTTCGTCGTCCAGACCTGGCTGGCCAGCCTGCTCGCGGCGGGGCGGGACTCCTTCGGCGACGCCGCCGCCGGCAACGCGTTCTTCGACCTCGTCGAGGCTGCGTCGAACTCCGGCTGGAAGACCGCCTTCCTCGTGGTCAACGTCATCGCCGTGGGCATCGCCAACGCCATGGCCGCGCAGGCCGCCACCTCGCGCCTGCTGTTCTCCATGAGCCGCGACCGGCAGCTGCCCGCGTTCCTGTCGCGCGTCAGCGCCCGGCAGGTGCCGATGGCGGCGACCCTCGTCGTCACCGGGCTGACCCTGGTCCTCGTGCTGTTCTTCGTCGGGCAGATCGGGCTGATCTCGTCGCTGGTGAACTTCGGCGCCCTGTTCGGCTTCTGCCTGCTGCACGTCTCGGTGATCGTCCACCACCTCGTCCGGGGGCGTTCGCGCAACTACCTCCTGCACCTCGTCGCCCCCGTGCTGGGGTTCCTCATCATCGGGTACGTGCTGGTCAACGCCGACGCGGCCGCCAAGATCGGCGGCATCGCCTGGCTGGCCGTCGGGGCGGTGGTCCTCGCGCTGAACCTGCGCGCCGGGCGCGGGGCCCCGACCCTGCCGGCGGACGAACCCGCGGAGGCGGGACGCCCCTGAGCGGACACCCCGGGGCGGGTGCGCCCCCGGTCGCCTCCGGACCGGTCCGGCGGGCGACCTGGGTGCAGCGGTGGCCCTGGTTCGGCGGCAGCCGCACCGCGGGAACAAGTCCTGGGTGAGAGCGGTTCTCAGGAGTGCAGGTTGCGACACCCACTCCGGAGGTCACCGTGAAGTCGAACACCCACCCCACCTACGGCCTGGTCGCCTTCCGCGACAAGTCCGCCGGCACGACGTTCCTGTCGCGTTCGACGCTGAGCACCCGCGTGGGCCTGCCGACCCAGGCGCTCGAGGACGGGACCACCTACCCGGTCTTCGACGTCGACGTCTCCGCGGCCAGCCACCCGTTCTGGACCGGCAACGCCCGTGTCCTGGACAGCGAGGGGCGTGTGGAGAAGTTCCGGCGCCGCTACGGCCGACGCTGATCCCGCGTCGCTGATCAGAGGTCGCGCCCGGTCGAGGGACCACGAAGGCCCCGCACCCCGAGGGTGCGGGGCCTTCGTCGTCCGCCCACCGACGGGCGTGGTCGGGCACCGGGCACCCCCTCACCAGGTCGCCCACCTGGTCGGGGGAGCTGCGCCGGGCCGTGGGGTTCCAGCTCGACCTCGGACGTGGGCACGACCGTCGAGTCGTCCTCCACGACTCGGACCAGGGCTCGGCGGGCCCGTCCCGGGAACCCGGTCCGCAGGACGCCGGGGTCGGATGGGCTCCGTGAGCGACCGCTGTCGGGCGTGGAGCCGGGCAGCGCCTCGACCGCGCGGTCCCGCACAGCGCGCCCTGACGGTCAACGGCGGTCGGCCGGGTGGTCATGATGGGGCACGTGCTCGAGGACAGACGGCCCGCCGCGCTCCGGGGCCCGCGCCGTGGAGCGGCGGTCGCCGGGACGTGCCTCCTCGTGGTCGCCGCGTCCGCCTGCTCGCACCTCGATCCCGGGGTCGCGTGCACGACCCTCGCCCCACCGTTCGGGCTGGTCTTCGACCTGAGCGCGCTGAGCGACGTGGCCCAGGGCCCCAGCGGCCCGCGCAGCGCCGACTACTGCCTCGACGACGTCTGCCGGAGCGTTCGGCTGCGCCTGTTCACCGGCCCCGTGGAGAACAGGACGAAGGACCCCAGCGCCTTGTTCATCTCGGACCGGGACATGACCGCCGACCCGACGGCGCAGCTGCGCCTGCGTGATGGCGCCGACTCGATCACGCAGACCGCCAGCACCCCGGTCACGCCCCGTGAGGTCACCTCGGACGTCAACCCCGGGTGCGCCACCACGGGGCGGTGGGCGGTGGTCCGCTGGGAAGCCGGCGGCAGCCTCGTCGACGTCACCGCGACCTCGCCCCTGCCCGCGACGTTGCACCCCCGGTGAGGCGACCCTGCTCGGCACGCCCGTGGGGGCAGCCGTGCCGGCCGTGGCCGTTCCGCGCACCCGCGCCGCCGCACCGAGCCTCCTCGCGACGGTGGGCCACCGGGGGCCGCGTCGGCGGGACGCCGGTCGGACGAGGGCGTGTCCTCAGCCCCTCCGCACCGGTCACCGCCACACTGCGTCCGAGCGCGGGGCCGGCCCGCCGCTGTCGACGGGGTGTGTTCGCGAGGGGTCGTCAGCGGCCCGGCGGGGGGCGTTGAGGTGGGTGTGGCGGAACGGCGGGGTGCAGCGCCGGCGGGTGGGTCGCGGGATCGCTGTCGCCGCCCGGGTGGTTCGCGCGGGGGCGGCCGCGAGGGCTGGGGCGTCGCTCCTTGACGCGGGGACGGTCGCGCGAGCACCGCCTCCTCGGTCACCACCGGCTCCTCCGTCGCGTCGCGGGCGGGTGGTGGTGGCTGCTGCCGTGCCTGCTGGCCGTGGGGACCACCGCGTGGCGCTACGACGCGAAACCCTTGTGGCGCGACGAGTTCTACACCCTCGCCACCGCGGTGCGGGGCTGGTCGGTGATGCTGCGCGGGCTGCGGGTGACCGATGCCGGCCTGGGGCCCTGGTACGCCCTCATGCACCCCTGGGTGCGGGTGTCGCAGGACGAGGCGTGGCTGCGGCTGCCCGGGGCGGTGGCCACGGTGGTGGCGGTGGTGGTCGTCGCCGCGTGTGCGCGTCGCCTGCTGGACCCGGTGGCCGGGGCGGCAGCGGGTGTCGTCTGCACCGTGCTGCCGGTGCTCGTCGACCACAGCCAGGAGGCGCGCCCCTACCCCCTCGTCGTGGCGAGCGTGACCGTCACGGCGTACGCCCTCCTGCGTGACCGGGAACGACCCCGCACCCGCTGGTGGGTCCTGTGGACGGGGGCAGCCACCGCAGCGGCGGCGCTGCACGTCCTCAGCGGGGCGCCCGCCGTCGCCGCACTGATCGCCGTCGTGCTCCTGCAGCCGGCTCGCGCACCGCGGCGGCGCGTCCTGCTCGGTGCTGCGTTCCCGGCCCTCGCGTCCTTCGCGATGGTGGCCGTCGGCTTCAGCCAGGCGCCGGACCGCATCGGCGACGACTTCCCCGTGCTGTCCAGGACGCTGGGCCTGTGGCACTCCGCAGCCGGAGGCCGCGCGGCGCTGGTGGTGGTGGCCGTGCTGTGCGCGGTGGGGCTCACCGCGTGGTCGCGTCGAACGGACCGGGGAGGTCGTCGGTTCGGCCCGGTGTTCGTGACCGCGTGGATCGCGGCGCCGGTGCTGGCGAACGCCGGCTCGGCGTGGGGCGGGCAGTTGTTCGAGCCCAGGTACTCGACAGCGGCTGCGCCGGGTCTGGCCGTGCTCTGCGGGGCAGGGGTCGCTGTGCTCGCTCGTGGACGTGGACCACGGTCCTCCGGCGCCCCGCGGTGGCGATCCGTCGGCGCGGGGCTGGCGGTGACGCTGCTCGTGGCGACCCAGGTCCCTCACCTGGCGCAGGTCCGGCGGCAGGCCTACGTGGTCGACGACATGCCCTCGCTGGCCCGGGACCTGGCGGCGGACGTGCGGCCGGGTGACGCGGTCGTCTACCTCGGCAACACCACCCGCCCGATGGCTCGCTACTACCTCCCACCCGGACTCGGTCTCCAGGACGTCCTCCTCCGCAGCGACCCCGCCGGCAGCACCTCCATCGGGGGGGACGAGGTCCCCGAGGACGAGCGCCTCGCCTCCCTCGGGGGTTTCCGCCGGGTGTGGCTGGTGGGAGTGCGTCTCAACGACCCGTGGGACGTCGCCTTCGCGTCCTCGACGACCGCGGCCCACCTCCACCGGACGATGGCGTTCCAGGAGGACCGCGGTCAGCTGCGGGTCGAGCTGTGGGCAGGACCCGGGGCTCCCTGATCCGCCGGCCGGGGACCGGCGACGCCCGCGTCCTGGACACCGAGGGGCGCGAGGCGGAGTTCCATCGCCGCTGCGGTCGCGGCTGAGTCGTCCGTTCACCACCGCAGGCCCCGCCCTCACGGGTGGGCCCCCGGCGTGTCCGGTGGTCCTCCCGGCACGAACGACGCGCGACGTCGCCGCCCGGGAGGGACGTCGCGCCCCGCACGAGGTGGCCGGGGGCGCGCGCTGACCGGTGGCGCGTCGACCCCTGGTCCCGTGCCGGCACCGCTGCTACGTTCCGCACCACTGCACGTGCTCGCCCCACCACACCCTGGAGCCGTCGTGACCGGACCGTCCCGCCGTTCGTTCGTCGCCGCGGTCGCGGGGGTGGGTTCCGGGGCCGCCGCCGTGGGCGGCGCACCCGCCGCGTCGGCCGCCGGGCCGGCCACCCCGGCCCACCGCCCGTCCCTCACCGCGTCCGTCACCCTCGCGCCGGGGCTGGTGCCCGGGCCCGTGACCGGCCGCGTCTACGTCATCCTCACCACCGACGCCGACAGCGAACCGCGCGAGCAGGCCGGCGACGTCGCCGACGGGGTGCCGTTCTGGGGCCTGGACGTCACCGGTCTCGCCCCGGGCCGCAGCACCAGCGTCCCCCTGGCCGCTCCGGCCGTCGGCTTCCCCCTGGCCGACGCCTCGGCGCTGCCGCCCGGCACCTACCGCGCGCAGGCCTTCTTCAACGTCTACACGCACTTCTCCCGCTCCGACGGCGCGGAGATCGACCTGCACCTGCCCGGCGGCGACGGTCACGACGTCTTCGCCTCCACGGGGAACCTCTACGGCCCCGTCGTGGAGGTCACCGTCCCCGCGACCGGGAACCGGCGAACCCTGCGCCTCACGCTGGACACGGTCGTGCAACCCTCCGAACCGGTCCCCGCGGGCGGCACGTCGCAGCAGGGCAACCCCGCGGAGTCGCGGCACGTCAAGCACGTGAAGATCCGCAGCGCGGTGCTCTCGGAGTTCTGGGGCCGCGACACGTACGTGGCCGCCGACGTCCTGCTGCCGCTGGGCTACGACGAGGCGGCGAACCGGACCGTGCGCTACCCGATGGAGCTACACCACGGCCACTTCCCCGGTGACGCACCGCGGGGGTTCACCGAGGACGGCGGCAACGAGTTCAGCGCGTACTGGTTGTCCGGCACGGCGCCGAAGTTCATCACGGTGACCTTCCGCCACGAGAACCCCTACTACGACGACTCCTACGCCGTCGACTCCGCGAACATCGGGCCGTACGGCACCGCGCTGAACACCGAGCTGCTGCCAGAGGTCGACCGTCGCTTCCGGACCATCGGCGCTCCGTGGGCGCGCGTGCTCTCCGGCGGCTCGACGGGCGGCTGGGAGGCCGCGGCCACGCAGATCTTCTACCCCGACCTCTACCAGGGTGCCTGGGCCGGCTACCCCGACCCGCTGGACTTCCACGCCCACCAGCTCGTCGACGTCTACGACGACGACAACGCCTGCGTCACCCACCACGCCTACCTCGACGTCCCCGTGCCGTCGGCGCGCGAGGTCAGCGGCAAGACGCAGTACACGATGGGCCAGGAGAACGGCTGGGAGCGCGCGCTGGGCAGCCGCGGCCGCTCCGGGCTCGGTCAGTGGGACGTGTGGCAGGCCGTGTTCTCCCCCCGCGGTGCCGACGGCTACCCGAAGCCGATCTGGGACAAGGCGACGGGTGAGATCGACCACGACGTCGCCGCCCACTGGCGCGACCACTTCGACCTCGCGACCTACGTCGAGGAGCACTGGGACGAGCTGCGCGACAAGCTCGACGGCCGGTTGACCATCTACGTGGGCGACGCCGACACGTACTTCCTGAACGTCGGCGTCAACCTGTTCAAGGAACGCGTCGACAAGCTCGAGGGCTCCAACGTGACGTACCGGTTCGGCCGCGACCAGCCGCACGGCTGGGAGCCCTGGACGACCCGGGAGTTCTACGACCTGCTGGCCGACCACGTCGTCGCCCAGGCCCCCGGCGCCCAGCGGGGTGCGGTGACGTCGTGGCGTGCGGCCGTGGCACCGGCTGACGCGACGGGCAGGGCGACGCTCGGCTGACGCCCGGGGTCATCGTCCCGGGAGCTCCACGTGGGGTGGGAGGCGTCGGCCGAGCAGGACGGCGCCACCGGCTGCGGCGAGCGCGCCGAGGGTGACCACGACGACCCAGGAGCCCGGCGTCCCGCCTCCGATCAGGACTCCGGCCAGGGGCGGGCCGATGAACTTGGAGACCGGGTAGGTGGCCGAGTTCAGCGCGTTGTACCGGCCGCGGAGGTGGTCCGGCGCCAGGGCGTTCGGCACGGCGTTGATGACCGGGCTGAGCAAGGTCTCACCCACCCCGAAGACGCCCAGGGCCACCACCAGGAGCGTTCCGGCCACCGGCGCCGGGAGCCCCGGCAGGCTCGCGATCCCGGTCAGCACCCACGCCGCAGCCCCCGACAGGGCGCACAGGACCAGCAGCCGGCTGCGCCGCAGCCCCCGGGTCCGGCGTTCCACCGGTAGCTGGAACACGACGATCGCGGCGGTGTTCGCCGCGAAGCCCAGGCCGACGACCCGGGCGGACCCGCCGGGCGTCAGGGCGACGAACGCCGCCCACGGGCCCTCGGTCTGGGAGCTGCCGAAGACCGCCAGGGCCAGCACGACCACGAGGTAGGCGGTGAAGCGCCCGTCGCGCAGCACGGTCCGGTAACCGGTCCGGGTGACCTCGCCCGCGCGGTGCGCGTGCGCCGTCCAGCCCGCGGTGCCCCGCAGCCCCAGGAGGAGGACGACCGCGAAGACCGCGGTCGTGGCGCCGTCGAGCAGGTAGACCACGTGGAAGCTGTTCGGGCGCGCGACCGACACCGTCGCCGCTGCGACGAGGGATCCGGCGCCGATCCCGACGTTCACGAGCCCGAACCGCACGGCGAAGGCGCGCGACCTGCGCTCGGCGGGGACCTGGTGGGTGACGAGCCCGTTCAGGCTGGGCCACACCAGGGAGTTGCCCATCGACTGCACGGCCAGGCCCGTGGTCCCGGCCACGGGTTCGCGGGCCAGGGCCAGGAGCACGGTCCCGCCGGCCTGGAGACCCAGGCCGAGGACGGCGACCCGTCCCAGCCCGACCCGGTCGGCGATCGCGCCCCCCGCGGCGGTGGCGCCCAGGGCGAGCACGGCGGCCGCGGCGACGACGACCCCCACGACGGGCAGGGGCAGCCCGAGGACGTGGTGGAAGTAGACGAAGGTGAACGGCAGGGTGAGCCCCAGACCCACCGACGTGACGAGCGTGCCGACGAGGGTGGCGCGGAAGGCCCGGAGTTCGGCGGTCGGCGCGGCCGTGACCGGGGAGAGCGCAGCGCGCAGGGCGTCGAGGGGGCGGAGAGGCACGAGGGTCGTCCGATCTGGTCGTTCGCCGTCAGGCGAACCGGCATCAGCGGAGACGTGGCCTCATCGCAGAGTAGCGGATCGAGGTCTCGCCCGGCCCCGAACGTCCGCCGCCGCTCACGGAAGCCGGTAGCGGACCTCGTGCAGCACCAGGCCGGGTCTGCGCTCCGTCTTCTCCCGTCCGTCGGCCCGCCAGCCCCGGCGCTCGTAGAAGCGGCGGGCCCGCAGGTTGGTCTTCAGGGTCCACAGGGCGTGGTGCTCGCACCCCGCCTCGGCCAGCCGGGTGAGGGCGCAGTCCAGCAGCGACCCCCCGACGCCACGTCCCCACGTGCCCGGGCGGACGTAGAGGGCCTGGACCTCGCCGGTGCAGGCGGGCAGGTCCGCGTCGCGGGTGGTGCCGAAGGTGACGAAACCGTGCACCCGCTCACCGTCGTCGGCGACCAGCACCTGCGCCCCGTCGGCGATGGCCCGGGCCCAGCCGGGGGTGCGGTCCTCGACGGACAGGGCGTCGAGGTACGCGTCGGGCAGCAGACCCCGGTACCCGGACTGCCAGCCGGTGACGTGGGTCTCGGTCACGGCGTGGGCGTCGGCCGCGGTCGCGGCCCGGACGAGCATCGGCACGGGCACCCTTCTACCGGTTCCACCGGTGACGCCGCTCCCCGTTCCCGGGAACGTCGCCGGGTCCGACGCCGAGTCGTCGAGCGAGCCCGTCGTGTCGGGACGGGGGGCTACCGTCGACGGTGACCACCCCGCCGACGACGGAGCCACCGTGACGCCACTGCTGGACGCCGTGAACGTCCCCGCCGTCCTCGCGCACCAGCGGCAGGACGCCTCCGCCCCGCCCGGGTTGCGCCGGCTCGGGGCGGCCCTGGCCCTGCACGGGATCGCGGAGAACGGTGGACTGGTCGGCGGAGCCGTGGAGAACCTCTTCTTCGGCGACCGCCTGCGCGAGGTCGACGACGCGGCTGACGGCTACCGGTGGCTGGGCCTGACCGACGTCGCCGACCTGGTCCTGCGGGCCCGGGAGGAGTACCTGCGGTTCCGCCCGACCGGGTGGGAGGAACTGTCGGGCGAGGACGAGCAGCTCTGGAGCGAGCTGGACTCGGAGTTCTCCGCGGTGGCGACGGACGACCGGCTGGAGGCGGCGGTCGCCGGCCGCCTGGCGGAGATCGCCCCGGGACTCGGGTGAGTCGGCGCGGGACTGTCGAGGTGGACGGCGTGGGGGCGGAGGACCGGTGGTGGGCGTGGTGGGTCGAGGACGGCAGCGGGAGCGCGGCGCGGAGGACGACGGCGAGGGCGCCGGAGCGCGGGTCGGCGGTGACGGGGGTGGGGACGACCACGGTGACGACGGCGACGACGCCGGGACCCCCGCCCACGGTGGCCTGCGAGGGGGCCGGTGAGTCGGCTGGTTCTCCTGGGGAGGTACCCGTGGCAGTGGCTCAGTCGTCTCGTCCTGCTCGCCGTGATCGCCTGGTGCGTCGCCTACGCCCTCTGGGACGCGCACGACCGGGCCGTCTGGCGTGAGCGGGGCGTCGAGACCACCGGGGTGGTGACGGAGGTCTCCACGGGCGAAGGGGGTTTCGTGCGGCTGGACGTCGACGGCACGTCGCGGACGATCCTGCCCTGCCCGGACCCGCCGCCCCGCACCGGTGCGCGCGTCGAAGTCGTCCGCGACTCCGCGAACCCCTCCGAGGTCCGGCTGCTGCAGCAGTTCGACAGGGTTACCGGCCGGGCGCTGCTCCTCGTCGCGGCCGGTGCGACGGTGTTCGCCGCTCTGCTGGAACTCCTCTGGCTGCAGGAACGGCGCGACGGACGCCGCACCACCTGAACGGGTTCGTCCCGGGTTCCCCGCCGCTGGCCGACCGGGACGATCTGCGCGTCCTCACCCCCTCGACGGGGGAAGACCGCCATGATCGGGTCGTGGCTGAACTCGACGGTGAGCACCCGTGGTCCGACGACGACGCGGGCCGGGTGTCCGCGCTGGAACGCCGGGTCGCACCGCTCAGGACGGCGGCCGGCACGACCACCTCCCTCGCCGTCCTCTGCGTCGCCGTGGGGGCGTTCCTGCTGGACCGCGCCGAGTCGACGGTCGACGTCTCGCTGTGGCCGGGTGTGGTGGTCACGGCGCTGGGTCTGGTGCTGGTCCTCTGCGCCGGGTTCTCGGTCACCGCCTACTGGACCTGCAGGGTGCTGCTGGGGCCGGAGCGCGAGTGAGCCCGGCGCGGGGGCACGGGGAGTTCCGTGGCCCTGCACCGCGTGTCGTCGGGCGGGCCGCCCGTCGCTACTCGAACCGGTCCGGCCCCCGGCCCGGGTCTCGTTCGGAGCGGGCTTCCCGGATGCCGTCCCGGACCCCGGCCCGCACGACGCGGTAGGCGACGTAGGCCGTGACGGCGAGCCCGACGGCCCACGCCACGATCGGGACGAGCACCGACAGCAGCATCAACTGTCCTGGTTGCTGGAACACGACCCGACCGTACCCGGGACGATCACGGCGGGGGCGGTTTCCGGTGATCTCCCGTCGACCGGTTCCACCCGGGTCACGTCACGACGACGTCTCCCAGTAGTACCAACCCTCACTGGTGGAGGGGAACCGGATGGTTCCCGACGAGGTCTTGACGACGGTGCAGGTCGGGGAGATGTAGCCGCGGTACCAGCTGACGGTCCTGCCGTAGCTGACGTAGCGGGCGTTCCCGAACTTGCCGGCCGTGATGTTGCGGGTGTACGTGTTCGTCGCCGAGGTGGAGTTCGTCTTGGTGAGCGAGGCGCTGATCTCCACCTTGGCCTTGGCGAGGACGGCGTCGACCTCCGCGCTGGTGCCGGCGGTCACCTGGTAGGCGGCGCTGCCGGTGTAGCTGCGGCTCACCGTCATCGTTCCCCCCGGGCCGTTGCGGAAGGTGGGGACCCCGGAGAAGGGGATGCGGTAGGAGGCTCCGGAGGAGACGTCGAACAGGTTCTCGCGGATGCAGCCCGCGGCCGCCGCGGACGCCGGTGCGGCCGAGGCCAGGGCCACCGTGGGTGCGGCCAGCAGCGCCAACGCCGCGGCGGCTGCTCGGATGGAGGTGGAACGGTGCGTGCGCATGGACCGTGCTCCCGTCGTTGGGTGACAGCTGGTAGCGACAGTGCCACGGAGGAGACGTCAGCGTCACCCGTTTGCAGCAATTCACGGTGGCCGCCCCGATCAGCAGGGGAGCTGTCCGCGAAACGTCGAGAAACTCCTCCGCCTGCCCGCACCGGTCCGTTCCCGCCCGGCCCGGGTCAGTCGACCGCACCTCCCGGCGGGGAGACCGCCAGCGACCCCAGCAGCGCCAGCGAGCGCGCCGACTCCGACCCCCGCTCCGCGTGGTAGATCACCAGCAGCTGCCCGTCGGTGCCGCCCACCGGCAGCTTCTCCCGCCGAAGTTCCAGCGGACCCACCGCCGGGTGCTGCAACCGGGCCGTGCCCCCGGCCAGCTCCCGCACGTCGTGCCGCGCCCACAACCGGGCGAACTCCGGGCTCGCCACCGACAGCTCGCCCACCAGCGCCGCCACCCGCGGGTCGTCCGTCCCGGCGCCCACCGACGCGCGGAACGAGGCGACCATCCCCGCCGCGCTGCGCTCGGGGTCCAGCACCATCGCCCGCTCCACGTCGTCGAGGAACACCGCCCGCAACCGGTTCTGCCCCACCCGCAGCGACGGCCACAACGCCGTCGCCACCGGGTTCGCCGCCAGCACGTCGAACACCCGGTTCTCCACGAACGCCGGCAGCTCCAGCGCGTCCAGCAACTGCCGGATGCCCACCGGCACGACCTCCCGCCGCGGCCGACGGGGCGCCGGCGCCGCCGTCGCCAGGCTCAGCAGGTGCGCCGTCGCCGCCGGGTCCAGCCGCAGCACCCGCGCCAGCGACTCCAGCACCTGCCGCGACGGGTTGCGGTCCCGGCCCTGCTCCAGCCGCAGGTAGTAGTCCGCGCTGATGCCCGCCAGCGTCGCGACCTCCTCGCGCCGCAGACCCGGGGTCCGCCGCACCCCCCTGACGGGGATCCCCACGTCCGCCGGGTCCACCAGTCCACGACGGGCCCGCAGGAACTCGCCCAGAGCGTTCACCGCGCCAGCCTAGGCACCGTCCCCGGGACCAGCCTGGTCCCCGCACCCCCAGGATCGGCGGGGAACTGCCTGCGCGACCCGCCCCGGCGCACGCTGGGGACGTGAACGACACCTACCCCGTCGCAGACCTGGACCTCACCCGCACC
Organism: Kineococcus rhizosphaerae; assembly: GCF_003002055.1. Classification (NCBI taxonomy): domain Bacteria; kingdom Bacillati; phylum Actinomycetota; class Actinomycetes; order Kineosporiales; family Kineosporiaceae; genus Kineococcus; species Kineococcus rhizosphaerae. The sequence goes on along the minus strand of NZ_PVZF01000011.1, from coordinate 134,110 downwards.
GGCTTCGGCGCCATGCAGCTCGCCGGCCCGAACGTCTTCGGACCGCCGCGGGACCGCTCCGAGGCGCTCGCCGTCCTGCGCACCCTCGTCGACGTCGGCGTCAACCACGTCGACACCGCCGACTTCTACGGCCCCCACGTCGTCAACGAACTGATCCGCGAGGCCTTCACCCCCGCCGACGGCGTCCACGTCGTCACCAAGGTCGGCGCCGTCCGCGACGAGCACGGCGCCTGGGTGCCGCAGACCGCTCCGCACCACCTCGTCGAGCAGGTCCACGCCAACCTGCGCACCCTCGGCGTCGACGCGCTCGAGGTCGTGAACCTGCGCGTCGGCGGCGGCGCCGACGGTCACACCGCCGTCCCCGGCTCCATCGCCGAGCAGTTCGGGGCGCTGGCCGACCTGCAGCGGCAGGGCCTGGTCCGCCACCTCGGGCTCAGCACCGTCGACGTCGACCAGCTGCACGAGGCCCGGTCCATCGCACCCGTGGTCTGCGTCCAGAACTCCTACAACCTCGCCCACCGCGAGGACGAGGCCGTCCTGCGCGCCACGCAGGAGCTGGGGATCGCCTACGTCCCCTACTTCCCGCTCGGGGGGTTCTCGCCCCTGCAGTCGCGGACGCTGACGGACGTCGCCACCCGCCTCGGGGCGTCGCCGCTGGCCGTGGCCCTCGCGTGGCTCCTGCAGCGCTCACCGAACGTGCTCCTCATCCCGGGCACCTCGTCCGTGACGCACCTGCGCGAGAACGTGGCCGGCGCCGCGCTGGACCTGCCGGCCGACGCCGTCGCCGAGCTCGACGCGCTCTGACCTCAGCCGCGCAGCCAGACCGTGCCCTCGCCGGCGATCGCGGCCAGCCCCCCGCCGCGCGGGTCGCCCCAGCTGGCGAGGACGACGTCCCCGGCGGGCAGCGGCACCGGGGAGGTCGTGAAGTTCGTGACGCACGTCCACCCGCCCGGACGCCGGAACGCGACGACCCCCTCACCGGCGTCGAGGGGCTCCAGCGACTCCGGGCCCTGCAGCTCGGCCCGCCGGGCCAGGGCGTGCCGGTAGAAGGACAGCGTCGACGTGGGGTCGCCGGCCTGCGCGGCCGCGGCGTACCGGGAGAACCACGACGGTTGCGGCAGGTGCGCGGGCAGGCCGCCGTCCGGGCCGAACCCGAACGTCGGCCCGTCGGGCGTCCACGGCAGCGGGACGCGGCACCCGTCGCGTCCCTTGCACGTCCCCAGCGACCGGATCCACGTCGGGTCCTGCAGGACCACCCCCGGCAGGTCCGCGACCTCCGGCAGACCGAGTTCCTCGCCCTGGTACAGGTACGCCGAGCCGGGCAGTGCCAGCAGGAACGCCGTCGCCGCCCGGGCCCGGCGCAGTCCCCGCGCGAGGTCGGGCTCCGGTTCGGTGCCGTCGGTCTGCAGCCACTGCGGGTACGACGTGCCGTCGGGCAGGCCGTACCGCGAGACGTGCCGGACGACGTCGTGGTTCGACAGGACCCACGTCGAGGTCGACCCCGCCTCGGTCGCCAGCGCGAGGTTGCGTTCCACGACGTCGCGGAACCGCCGGGCGTCGAAGTCGGCTTCGAGCAGGTCGAAGTTGAACGCCTGCCCGAGCCCGTCGGCGGAGGCGTACCGGGGGCGCCGGTGGGTGGGGACGACGGCCTCGGCGACGGCCGTCTTCGGCGGGTCGTACTCGTCGAAGACCTTCCGCCACGAGCGGTAGACCTCGTGGACGTCGTCGCGGTCGTTGAACGGGTGCGTCCCCTCCGGGCACCCGGCCAGTTCGGCCTGCGACGGCAGCGTCCCGCTGAGGTCCTTCGTCAGGTAGTGCGCGACGTCGATGCGGAACCCGTCGACCCCGCGGTCGGCCCAGAACCGCAACGTGCGCTCGTGGTCGGCGCGGACGTCGGGGTGGTCCCAGTTCCAGTCGGGCTGCTCGGGGGCGAACATGTGCAGGTACCACTCGCCGTCGCCGACGCGTTCCCAGGTGGGCCCGCCGAAGCTGGCGACCCAGTCCGTCGGCGGGTGCTCGCTGCCGCGGAACACGTACCGCTCCCGTTCGGGGGAGCCGGGCCCGGCGGCCAGCGCGGCCTGGAACCACGGGTGCCGGTTCGAGGAGTGGTTGGGGACGATGTCGACGATCAGCTTGATCCCCGCGGCGTGCAGGGCGGTGACCATCCGGTCGAACTCGTCGAGGGTGCCGATCCTCGGGTCGACGTCGCGGTGGTCGTCGACGTCGTACCCGCCGTCGGCCAGGGCCGAGGGGTAGAACGGGCTGAGCCACACGGCGTCGACGCCGAGGGCCACGAGGTGGGGGATGCGGGCCGTCAGGCCCACCAGGTCACCCGTGCCGTCGCCGTTCGCGTCGGCGAAGGAGCGCGGGTAGACCTGGTAGACGACCGCCTGGCGCCACCAGTCGGCGTTCACCGCTGCTCGGAGCGGGCGCGCTGGGACCGGGCGGCCTTGACGACGACGACGTCGGCGACGAGCAGCAGGACGAGGACGCCCACGAGCTTGAGCGCGGGCGCCCCCGTGACCTCCGCGTACACGGTGAACCCGAGGACGAGGACGGTCATCGCGATCAGGAGACCGCCGAACGTCTCCAGGTGCTGGGCGTTCTTGCGGGCGCGCACGGCGCTCGCCGGGACGTCCGGGCGACGGCTGGGGGTGCTCACGGCGGTCTCCTGTCTCGGTCGGTGCGGGTGCGTCAGCTCTTCACGCCGCCAGCCGTGAGGCCGGAGACGATGCGGCGCTGGAACACGAGCACCAGGACGATGAGCGGGACGGTGACGATCGTGCCGGCGGCCATGACGGCCGTGTACGGCTCCTGGTGGGGCTGGGCCCCGGCGAAGCTCGCGATGGCGACCGTGACGGGCTGGACCTTGTCCCCGCCCAGCTGGCTGGCGAGGAGGAACTCGTTCCAGGCCGCGGTGAAGGCCAGGATCGCCGTCGTGAAGATGCCGGGCGCGGCCAGCGGCAGGATGACCTTGCGGAACGCCTGGCCTGGGGTGCAGCCGTCCATGCGGGCCGACTCCTCCAGCTCCCACGGCATCTCGGTGAAGAACGCCGTGAGCGTGTAGACCGTCAGCGGCAGGACGAACGAGATGTCCGGGATGATCAGCGCCTGGTAGGTGTTCAGCCAGCCGATGTTGGTGAAGAGCTGGAACAGCGGCGTGACGAGCGCGACGCCCGGGAACATCGACGCCCCGAGGATGAGGCCCAGGACGTAGAACTTCCCGCGGAACTCCAGCCGGGCCAGCGCGTAGGCCGCGAAGACGCCGACCAGGATGCCGATGACCGTGACAGCCACGGCGATGACGACGCTGTTGCCCAGCGCCCGCCCGAAGTGGTTGCCGCGGGCGGTGGAGAACGCGGTGGCGTAGTTGTCGAGCGTCACGTGGGTGAACCAGGGCGTCGTGTCGAACGTGTACCCGACGTCGCGGAAGCTGGTGACGATCATCCAGTAGAAGGGCAGCAGCCCCCACAGGCAGATCAGGACGACCCCGACGTACGTCAGCGTCGTGGACAGCGGCCGGCGGCGCTGGACGACCTCGACGCCCGAGCTGGTGACCTTGACCTTGCCGCGGGACCCGGTGGTGGCAGTGGTGGCCATGTCAACCCGCCTTCTTCGCCTTCGGCGCCTTCTGCGCCGTGACGTTCGCGCCGAGGAACTTGATGAAGATGAACGCGACGAGGAACACGATGAGGAACGTGATCGTCGACAGCGCCGACGCGGCGTTGAACCCCGATCTGACCTGGTCGACGACGAGCATCGACAACGTCGACGTGTTCCCCGCGCCGTGCGTGAGGATCGCCGGCAGGTCGTACATGCGCAGGGTGTCCAGGGTGCGGAACAGCACCGCCACGATCAGCGCCGGCTTCACCAGCGGGAGCGTGATGTGGACGAAGCGCTTCCAGGCCCCGGCGCCGTCCATCTTCGCGGCCTCGTAGACGCCCTCGTCGATGACCTGCAGACCGGCGAGGATCAGCAGGGCCATGAAGGGGGCGGTCTTCCAGGTGTCCGCGATGATGATGGCGAACTTGGGGGCCCAGCCGTCGCCGGTCCACAGGATCTGGGTCCCCAGCAGGTGGTTGGCGATGCCGTCGTAGGCGAAGATGAAGTACCACAGCTTCGCGGTGATGGCCGTCGGGATGGCCCACGGGACGAGGACGCTGGCGCGCAGGATCGCGCGGCCCTTGAACTTGCGGTGCATGACCAGGGCGAAGATCATCCCCAGCACCGTCTCCAGGGTCACGGCCACGACGGTGAACAGGAACGTCACCCCGGTGGCGGTCCAGAACTGCGATCCCAGGGTGCCGGGCGGGCAGCTGAAGGCGCCGCTGCCGCAGTCCTGCAGGAGCCACAGCTTGTAGTTCGAGACCCCGGCGAAACCGCCCTGGACGAACATGCCCGTCGCCGGGTCGAGGCCGGCGTCCTTGGTGAACGACTGGGACACGGCCGAGACGACCGGGTACAGGATGACGATCGCGAGGAGCACGATCGTGGGGGCGATCAGCAGCGCCGCGCGCCGGCCGGAGCCGTCGTGCAGGCTCGCTCGCTTGGCTGGTTTGAGCGGGGGTTTGCCCTGTGCGTACTCGCCGGTGGCGACACCGGATGTGGCGCTCATGCGTCCTCCTCGGGACTGTCCACCGGGGGCCGGCCCACCCGCGTCGTCGCGGGTGTCCGGCCCCCGGTGTGCGGGTTCAGGTCACTGACCGCCGCTGATGGCGTTCTGGACCGACTTCTGCATGTCGCTCAGGGCGGCATCCGTCGACTTGCTGCCGGACAGCGCCGAGAAGGCGTTGTCCTGGATGGCCTTCGTGACGGCCGGGTAGAACGGCGTCACGGGCCGCGGCACGGCGTTCTCGATCGACGTCTTCAGCGTGGGCAGGTACGGGAACTGCTGCACCAGCGCGGGGTCGTCGTACAGGGAGGAGAGGACGGGCGCGGCCGAACCCTGGGTCAGCCAGTCCTTCTGGATCTCCTCGGACTCCAGGAACTTCAGGAACTCGAAGGCGGTCTTCTTGTGGTCGGAGTAGACGCTGATCCCGGCGGCGTGACCACCGAGGCTGGAGGCGCCGGGCTTGCCGTCGCCGTTGCCCGGCAGAGCCGCGACGCCGAAGGTGTCCTTGACCGTCGAGGACCCGTCCGTCTTGGCCAGGCTGTAGACGTACGGCCAGTTCCGCAGGAACAGGAGCTTGCCGTCCTCGAAGGACTGCCGGCCCTGCTCCTCCTGGTAGGTGGTGGCCTGCTTGGGGATGTCGCCGTTCTGGAAGGCCTTGACGAGCCGGTCCAGGCCGGCCTTGGCCTCGGGCGTGTCCAGGGTCGCCGTCTTGCCGTCCTCGGACAGGACCGAGCCACCCGCGGTGTTGATGGCCTCGGCGATGTTCACGGTGAGACCCTCGTACTGCGCGTACTGGCCCGCGTAGCAGTCCATGTTGTTCTGCTTGGCGATCGAGCAGTCGGCCATGAGCTCGTCCCACGACGTCGGCGGCGTGGGGACGAGGTCCTTGCGGTAGTAGAGGAGGCCACCGTCGGAGCTGGTGGGCCCGACGTACACCTTCTTGTTGTACGTGGCGGCGTTGACCGTGGCCGGCAGCAGCGCGGAGGTGTCGAGCGCGTAGTCGCCCTCGAGCGGGACCAGCCACCCCTTGGCCGCGAACTCCGACGTCCAGATGTTGTCGACGCTGACGATGTCGTAGTCGGCGTTCTTGGCCTGGAAGTTCTGCACCAGGTCGTCGTGCTGCTGGTCGGCCTGGTCGGTCTGCTCCTTGAGCGTGACCTTCTCGTCCGGGTGCGCGGCGTTCCACTTGTCGATGGCGGGCTGGACGATGTTGCTGTTGTCCTTGCCCTGGACGTACGTGATGGGACCGGTGTCGTTCCCGCTCTTGGCGGCGTCGGAGTTCCCGCCGCTGTCGTTCCCACCCCCGCAGGCGCCCAGGAACAGGACGCCGGTCGCCGCGAGGGCGACGGGGAGGGTCACTCTGCGGGACAGACTGGACTTGCCGAACACGGCGTTCTCCTCTTCGTCGAGAGCGGGCGGGAACGACCGGTTCCCCACGGGAGTCACCTCCCAGCCGGGCTCCTCGGCGAACCCGGACCGACGGGAGAACTACACACCCGGCTGTGAGGGCCGTCAACGCGCAACCGACTTTCACGCAAGCGTTTACCTGAGTGTCGGTGCAGGTCAGCGCGACGCAACCGCTTGCGTTGCAACTTGGTAACGCACACGATTGTGGGACCCGTTCCGCGGCCGAGGCGCTGGACCGGAACGTCGAACGGTGCTGGAATCCACCCATGCCCGCGACGTCGCGACAACTCCCCCGAAAGCACGACCCGCCCGTGCCCGAGGTGCGGATGGCGGACGTCGCGCAGCGGGCCGGGGTCTCCCTCGGCACGGTCTCGCGCGCGCTGCGCGGGCTCGAGGGGGTCAGCGTCGGCACCCGGGACCGGATCCTCGCCGTCGCCGCCGAACTCGACTACGTCGTGAACCCCGAGGCCGCGGCGCTGGCCGGCCGCGCCACGGGCCGGGTCGCCGTCGTGCTGCACGACCTGCCCAGCTGGTACTGCAGTTCCGTGGTCGTCGGCCTGGAGCGTCAACTGCGTCCCGCCGGTCTGGACCTGCTGGTCCGGTGCGTCGACGACCCCGACGAACGGGTGCAGTTCTTCGCCACGATGCCGGTGCGCCGCAAGGTGGACGCGCTCGTCGTCGTCGCCATCGCGCTGACGCCCCCCGAACTCGCCAAGCTCGCCGACGCCGGGGTCGCGGTCGTGGCGGCCGGCAGCCACGGGGACACCGTCCCCTACGTGGCGATCGACGACGTGCTCGCGGCGCAGCAGGCCGTCAACCACCTCCTCCAGCTCGGGCACCGTCGCATCGCGCTGCTCAACACCGTCGCGGCGACCGACCGCGCGTGGCAGGCGCAGCGCGACCGCGAGGAGGGGTACCGCACCGCCATGGAGATGGCCGGCATCCCGGTCGACGAGGAACTCGTCGTGTCCTGGTCCGGCGGGTCGCGCGGGGGTGCGGAGGGCATGGACCGGCTGCTGTCAGGCCGGCAGCTGCCCAGCGCCGTGTTCGCGTTCTCCGACGAGGTGGCCCTGGGGGCCATGCGCAGCCTGCGCCGGGCCGGGATCGAGGTCCCGCGGCAGATCTCGGTCATCAGCATCGACGACCACCCGCTGGCCGAGCTCACCGACCTGACGACGGTCGCGCAGGACCCCGAGGCCCTGGGGGCGGCCGCGGGCAAGAAGGTGCTGGACCTGCTCGCGGGCCGCCCGCCGCGCGACCTCGGGCCCTTCCCGACGCGGCTCATCGTGCGGGGGACGACGGCGCCGCCGCTCGCCTGACGCGGGTCGAGTCAGATCGGATCAGGTCAGGTCAGGTCAGGTCGAGGGTCGTCACCGACGTCAGGTGCGCGCGGACGTCGGCGGCCATGTCGAAGCCGCGGCCCGACAGCAGCCACTGCACCTGCAGCCCGTCCATGAGCGCGACCAGCCCGCGCGCGCAGCCCGCGGGGTCGGCCCCCTCCCGCAGCAGACCCTGCTCGCGCAGCTGCCCGAAGACGCGGCCGAGGTGGGCGACGATGCCGGAGTACCGCTCCTGGAAGTACCCGTGGGCGGGGTGGTCGGGCGCGGTGGCCTCGGCCGACAGCGTGCAGTGCAGCTCGACGAGCCCGGGGGTCGCCTGGTTGTGCTCCACCAGGTCGAGCAGCGCCCGCACGTGCCCGGCCGGGGTGGTCTCGCCGTTCTCGAACAGCGCCCGGTGGCGCTCGCCGCGCGCCTGCAGCACCGCGGCGAGCAGGGCGTCCTTGGTGGGGAAGTGGTACGTCAGCCCCTGCTGGGAGATGCCGATGCGGTCGGCGATCTCGCGCAGCGAGGCGCTGCGGTAGCCGGACGCGGCGAAGACCGTCAGCGCGGCGTCGAGGATCTCCTGCCGGCGCAGGGCCGACTTCGCGTACTCACCGCGCCCGCCCCGGCGGCTGGTGTCGGTGGTCGGCACGGGGCCAGCCTCCCACGGCCGCCCGCCGCCGCCACCAATTTCTGAGCCTCCTGAGAAATTCGTGTACGGTTCCCCTGCCCGGCGGTGCCGCCGGGCACGACGCCGCCCGGTTCGAAGGAGAATCATGGACGCCCACCCCCCGGTCCCCCGTCGCCTGCGCCGTTCGCGGGCCGCGGCCGTGCTCGCCGGTCTCGTCGCCGTGACCGTCGGCGGCACCACCGCCGCGGGTGCCGCCCCGGCCACCCCCGCCGCCCGCACGAGCGCGCAGCCGGTGCTGTCCACGCGCGGCGCCCCGATCCTGGACGTCGGCGGCCTGAAGTTCCGCGACCTCGACCGCGACGGCCGCGTGACCCCCTACGAGGACTGGCGCCTGACCCCCGAGCAGCGCGCGGACGACCTGCTGGCGCGCCTGGACCTCGCCCAGCGCGCCGGTCTGCTCGTCCACGGCAACCTCACGTCCTCCGGCACCACCTACGACGTCGCCGCCACTGTCCGCGACATCGCCGACCGGCACGTCACCACGATGATCACCCGCTTGTCGGCCGAACCCGCGCAGATCGCCGAGGCGAACAACCTCGTGCAGCTCATCGCCGAGCAGCAACCGTTCGGCATCCCCGTGCTCGTCTCCAGCGACCCCCGCAACGGCTTCTCCGAGGTCGAGGGGCAGACCGTCGCGGGCAAGGGCACCACGTCGCTGCCGGACCCGACCGGCCTGGCCGCCGCCGGCGACCCCGACCTGACCCGGCGCGCCGGCGACGTCGTGCGCCAGGAGTTCCGCGCCATGGGCATCGCCCAGCTCCTCGGGCCGCAGGCCGACCTCGCCACCGAACCGCGCTGGACGCGCATCAACGGCACCTTCGGCTCCGACGCCGAGACCGCCCGCGACGAAGTCCGTGCCTACGTCGACGGCGTGCAGGGCGGCACCGACGGCCTGACCCGCGACAGCGTCGCCACCGTCACCAAGCACTGGGCCGGGTACGGCGCCCAGGTCAACGGCTACGACTCGCACTACGCCTACGGCCGCTACGCCGCGTTCCCCGGAGGGAACTTCGAGGAGCACCTGGTGCCCTACGACGGCGCCTTCGAGGCCGGGACCGCCGGCATCATGCCGACCTACTCCATCCTCGAGAACCTCGTGCGCGACGGCCACGAGGTCGAGCAGGTGGGGGCCGGGTTCAACTCCTACCTGCTGCAGGACGTCCTGCGCGGCGAGAAGGGTTTCGACGGGGTCGTCCTGTCCGACTGGGGCATCACCGGCGACTGCCCGCAGGAGTGCCTCGACAACCGGCCGCCGAACAGCTTCATCGGCTCGTGGGGCGTGGGGATGCCCTGGGGCATGGAGAACGCCACCCGCACCGAGCGCTTCGCCAAGGCCCTGAACGCCGGCGTGGACCAGATCGGCGGGGACTCCGACTCCACGCAGGTCGTCGCCGCCGTCGAGCAAGGGCTGCTCAGCGCCGAGCGCGTCGCGCAGGCCGCCCACCGCGTCCTGGTCCAGAAGTTCCAGCTCGGCCTGTTCGAGAACCCGTTCGTCGACCCCGCGGCCGCGGGCCGGCTCGCCGGCAACGCCCGGTTCCAGCGAATCGGCGACGAGGCGCAGGAACGGTCGCTGACGTTGCTGCAGAACACCGACGACCTGCTGCCCGTCAGCCGCGCCTCCGTCCGCACCGTCTACCTCGCCGGCATCGACCCGGCCGTGGCGAGGGCCCGCGGGCTGCGCGTCACCGAGGACCCGACGAAGGCCGACCTCGCCGTCGTCCGCATCGCCGACCCGCGCTCCGGAGCCGACCTCACCGGCCTGGAACCCACCGAGGAGCAGGCCGACGTGCGTCTGCTGCGGGCCGCGGCCGCCGCCGGGACCCCCACCGTCGCCGTGCCCAAGCTCGACCGCCCGCTCGTCCTGACGGGCGTGGCCTCCGTCGCCGACGCCGTGCTCGCGAACTACGGCGTGTCCGACGAGGTGCTGCTCGACACCGTCCTGGGCCGGCGCGCGCCCGGTGGACGGCTGCCGTTCGAACTGCCGTCGTCCGAGGCCGCCGTCACGGCCCAGCTGCCCGACGTGGCCGACGACTCCGCCGACCCGATGTTCGCGCGGGGGGCGGGTCTGTCCTACGACGGGCGCTGACCCGGCGTCCTCCCGCGGTCGGGTGCTCCGGTGCCCGCCCGCGGGAGGGATTCGCCCGTTCCACCCGCACCCGGTCCCGCATTCCCCTAGCCTGCGGTGCGGAGGTTCACTGCGACGAAGGAGCGGGACGTGCGAGGACGCGCGGTGGTGGCGGCAGCGGCGCTGCTGGTCGGGGGAACGGTCGCGACGGCGGGGACGGCCTCGGCCGCCGAGTGCCTGCAGCAGCCCGTCCAGGCGCGCTACGACCAGCTCGGCGGAGCCGCCGGGAAGCTCGGCGGCACCGCGGGGTGCGAGCAGCCGACGGCGACGGGCAGCTTCGCGACGTTCCGCAACGGCGCGATCTACTTCAGCCCGGGTTCCGGTGCCTGGGACGTCTCGGGGTCCTTCCGCGACCTGTGGGCCTCGACCGGCTGGGAGAACGGGTTCCTGCACTACCCGACCTCGGGGGAGAACCCGGCGGGGGCCGGTGGCGTCTACCAGCAGTACCAGGGCGGGACGCTGTACTGGTCACCGTCGACCGGCGCCCACAGCGTCTCGGGTGCGTTCGCGCAGTTGTTCGGGTCCCTCGGCTGGGAGAACGGGTTCCTCGGGTACCCGACCTCGCAGGAGGTCCCGATCCGCGGCGGCGTGTTCCAGCTGTTCCAGGGCGGCGTCGCCTACTGGTCGCCCGCGACGGGCGCGCACACGGTCTCCGGTTCCTTCCGCGACCTGTACGGCCGCTTCGGGTTCGAGAACGGCTGCCTCGGTTACCCCGCCACGCAGGAACTCCCGAGCGTCGCCTCCGGGGTCTACCAGCGCTTCCAGGGCGGGACGGCGTACTGGTCGCCGACCACGGGTGCCCACGCGCTGTGCGGTGACCTGCTCGCGGCCTACGGCTCGACGGGGTACGAGGGCGGTTCCCTCGGGTACCCCACGAGCGACGAGTACGCCATCGCCGGCGGGCGGCGGGTCGACTTCCAGGGCGGGTACGTCGAGTGGTCGTCGGCCACCGGGGCGCGGGTGAACCAGCAGATCGCCGCGGCTCCGACGCCGCCGGTGACGACGCCGCCGAGCACGGGCGTGTACTACGCGAACTGCACGGCGGTGTGGAACGCGATCGGGCGCCCGATCCGCAGCGGTGAGCCCGGTTACCGACCGGGCCTCGACAGCGACCACGACGGAGTGGGGTGCGAGAACGACCCACGCTGACGCCGGTCGGACCGGGTCACCTGATCCGGTCCACCGCCGCGTCCACCAGGGTGCCAGCCCGTCCTCGGCCCCGGTCGCTCACGCGGGCGCCAGCAGGTCGCGCACGGGAGGGCCGACAGGACCCGCCCGTCCTGGCGGAGACCGGCGATGAGCGGTTCACCGTCGGCGACGCCCCGCGCGAGCTGAGTGGTGCCGAGGGTCAGGAACTGCACCGCGTTGCCCGTCGTCCTCTCGAGCTCCCGACCCGTCTCGTGAGCCGCATCGCCCCACGGTTCGCTGTCGGCCGCCTGGTGGACGAGGGGCACGTCGATGTCGCTCTCGGGGCCGGCGCTCGACCGGTCCTGCGAGCACGTGATCGCGGTTCAGGCGGTGCATCACCGCCGCGCCCGCGTCCTCGGCGGTGACCAGTCCGTGCGCCACGAGCCGGTGCAGGCAGGCGCGGGTGCGCGCGTAGGAACGGCCCCCCAGCCGCGCCACGGTGGCACCGCTGACGGCGCGGTGCGTGCGAGCGAGCACCAGGAGGACGTCCGCATCCACGGTGGAGGCGATGCTGCGCAGGGGGTTCGCGGCGTCCACCAGGCTCCTGTCGCTACAGCGATGACGCTGTCGTCATCGCGGTGGTTCGGGCGTCACCCCAGGTCGGCCGGGTCCGTGTTCGCCCCGCACACCACGACGACGACCCGCTCCCCGTCGGCGGGGTGGTAGGCGTCGAGCCCGGCCCACGCGGCGGCGGCGCCGTGCTCGGCGACGACCCGGAACCGCGACCACAGGTCACGACGGGCGGCGACGATCGCGGCGTCGTCGACCAGCAGGCTCACGGGGTTCGTGCGGCGGGCGACGGTGAAGCCGATCTCCCCGATCCGGCGGGCGCCGAGGGAGTCGGCCGCGACACCGGACACGTCGACGTCGACGGGCTCGCCCGCGGCGAGGGCGTCGTGCAGCGTCGGGGCGCCGGTGGGCTCGACCGCGACGACGCGGGCCGCGCCGTCCAGACCGGCGGCGACCCCCGCGAACAACCCCCCGCCGCCGACGGCGACGACGACGGTGTCCACGTCCGGGACGTCCTGCAGGACCTCCAGGGCCAGCGTCCCCGCCCCGGCCGCGACCTCCGGCTGGTCGTAGGCGTGGCAGAAGACGGCACCGCGCTCGTCCGCGTACGCCACGGCGGCCTCGTAGGCCTGGGCGTACTGCTCCCCGACGAGCCGGACGTCGGCGCCGAGGTCGCGCAGCTTGCGCACCTTCACGACGGGGGCGGACTCGGGGACGAACACCGTCGCGGGCACGCCGAGCTGGGCCGCGGCGTGGGCGTGGGCCAGGCCCGCGTTGCCCCCGGAGGCGGCCACGACCCCGCGGTCCGGGTCCAGCTCCCCGCGCTCGCGGGCGGCGAGCTGCCGGTTGAGCGCGCCGCGGGCCTTGAAGGTCCCGGTGTGCTGCAGGAACTCCAGCTTCAGCCACAGGTCCGGGGCGACCTGCAGGACGGGCGTGCGCCGGACGCGGCCCGTGGTGCGGGTGGCGGCGGTGGTGACGTCGGCGGCGGTGATGGTCTGCACGCCCCGATCCTCCCGTGCCCACGAGGGGGCCGTTGCGCCGGGCAGCCCTGCGGGTGCGCGAAGGGATCACGGTCGCCGTCGTCCAGACCCCGCGTCAGCCTTGTCGCGCCTTCCAGCGCGGGTTCCGCTTGTTCACGACGTAGACCTTGCCGTGCCGCCGCACGACGATGGACCCCTCCTTCTGCTTGAGGCTCTTCAGGGACGCGCGCACCTTCACGACGGGGTTCCTCTCACCAGCTCGACTTCGTGACACCGGGGAGTTCCCCGGCGTGGGCCATGTCGCGCATCGTGATCCGCGACAACCCGAACTTGCGCAGGACACCGCGCGGACGGCCGTCGGAGACGTCGCGGTTGCGGACCCGGGTCGGGCTGGCGTCGCGCGGCAGCTTCTGCAGGGCCAGCTGGGCCACGGCCCGTTCCTCGGGGCTCAGGTGCGGGTTCACCGCCGTCTTCTTCAGCTCCGCCCGGCGCCCGGCATTGCGGGCGACGATCTCCTTGCGCTGCTCGTTCTTGGCGATCTTGCTCTTCTTGGCCACGGTTCAGCGCTCCTCGCGGAAGTCGACGTGCCGTCGCAGGACGGGGTCGTACTTGCGGACGACCATGCGGTCGGGGTCGTTGCGCCGGTTCTTGCGGGTGACGTAGGTGTACCCGGTCCCGGCGGTGGACCGGAGCTTGATCACCGGGCGGACGTCCTGGGACTTCGCCATCAGAGCTTCTCCCCCCGGGCCCGCAGTTCCGCGACGACGGATTCGATGCCGCGCTTGTCGACGGTCTTGATGCCGCGGGCGGACACGGTCAGCGTCACGGTGCGTCCGAGGGAGGGGACGAACCACTTCTTGCGCTGGACGTTCGGGTCGAACCGACGGTTGGTGCGCCGGTGCGAGTGCGAGACGGACTTGCCGAACCCCGGAACGGCTCCGGTGACCTGGCAGTGGGCGGACACGTTTCCTCCCTGGTCGTGACGGGTGGGTGGTGGTCGTACTGTTGAGAACCTATCTCATCTACAGGAGGAACCGTGAAACCGAACCTGCACCCGGCCTACGGGCCCGTCGTCTTCCGCGACAAGGCGGCCGGCGTCGAGTTCTTGTCGAACTCCACCCTCGCGGGGCGTCGCGACCTGCCGACGCTGGAGTGGGCCGACGGCGGGGCCTACCCCGTCTTCGACGTGGACGTCTCCGCAGCCAGCCACCCGTTCTGGACCGGGAACGCCCGGGTCCTGGACACCGAGGGGCGGGTGGAGAAGTTCCGCCGCCGCTACGGGCGCGGCTGACCCTGCGGGTGGATCGCCGCCGGCTGCACCACCGTGACCCGGTGGCGCAGTGCGGCGGGGACCGTCGCCAGCCCCGCCACCGGTCCGGCGATCCACTCCAGCACCGCGGCGGTCTCGAGGGCGGTCAGGTCACCGAACCAGACCAGCCGTCCTGGTCGCGGTGCGGTCCAGGGCAACTCCAGTCCCACCCCCAGGCGGGCTCGGGCCGGTGTCGCCGCCGCAGGGTCGAGGGAGACCAGGACGAGGTCGCGCGAGGTGCGCACCACGGACCGGGCCCGGTGCAGCAGGCCCGGTTCGCCGGCCGGGACGAGCACCCAGCCCCGGAGGGAGGGGGGCGGTGGTGGGCTGGGTGGGGTGAACGAGGTGTCGGCGGGGCGGGGCACAGGACTCCTCCAGGGTTCGACGGCTGGTAACGTCACTCTAAACGAGAATCGTTCTCATGTGGAGGTGCCTGTGAATCCCGTCCTGCCGATCACCCTCGTGACCTCGGTCCACCCGCTCCAGCGGGACCTGGCCACCGGCGCGGTGTTCTGCGACGTCCCCGGCGCCGTCGTCCTGCGCTACGACCTCCTCCCCGACGGCTTGCGGCGCGTCGTGAGCGACGCCGCCGGGATCGTGGAGGACGTGCTGGTCCCGCTCGAGCACGCCTGCCTGGGCTGCGCCCAGCGCGAGGACGTCCTGCCGACCGTCGCCGCGATCGCCGCCAGCGGTCGTTGGTCCGACCTCGTGCTGGCCCTGCCCGTCGCCGCCGACCCCGCACCGCTGCTGGCCGCGCTGTGCGCGGAGGAGGACCTGCGCGAGGTGGTCGCGGTGCGCGGGGTCGTGGCCGTCGTCGAGGCCGCCGGCGTCGTCGAGGACCTGCTCGGCGACGCGCTGCTGTCCGAGCGCAGCACCGCTTCCGGCGACGACGACGAGCGGGCGGTGGGCGAAGTCCTGGCCCAGCAGCTCGACGAGGCTGACCTGGTGGTGGCCGACGGGATCCCCGACGAGCACGCCCGCACGCTGCTGGCCCACCTGTGCGGACCGGCGGTGCCCGTGCTGCCGCTGGACCGGGTCGACGCCACGCAGCTGACCGCCCCCCTGGGCGGGGGGCACCGCACGAGCGTGCGCGCCGACCCGCTGGCCGTGCACCGGCCCCCGGTCACCGACACCTGCGGGGTGTGGACCACGGAGCTGACGTCGGCGCACACCCTGCACCCGGGGCGGCTGCTGGAGCGCATCGAGGACCTCGGTGCCGGACGCCTGCGGGCCCGCGGCACCTTCCGCCTGACCACCCGCCCAGGCACGGTCTGCGAGTGGAACGGCGCCGGCGGTCAGCTGAGCATCGGGGTGAGCGGGACCTGGCGCCCCGGTGAGCGCAGCACGCACCTGGTCGTCACCGGCACCGACCCGGCCGACCGCCGGCGGGTCCGGGCCGCCTTCGCCGACGTCCTGGCCACCACCCGCGAGGAGGCGGCCGCGCAGGCCGCCGACGGCGCGGTCCCGGGCGAGGACGGGTTCGAGGCGTGGCTGGGCCCGCGCGATCCTCACGTCTCCGCCCACCCCTCCGCCGGGTCCTTCGTGGCCGAATGAGCACTCGTCGTCCCAGGAGGTGTCCGCCCCTCCCGGGTTCCCGCTGATCGACGACCGGTGGGGTAACCAGACTTTGACGGTCCGGAAACACGCGCGAAACACCTCCTCGGCCAGACTCGGAGCCATACCTGTCGATCGACAGGTATTCACGAGCCACCGACCGGAGGGATCGACCGATGTCCGTTCCCGCACCCCGCTCCCACCCCGACCACGCCCCCGACAGCCACGACCTCGGGAGCTTCGGCTACGGCCAGCAGCTGCGCCGCAACGTCGGTCCCTTCGCGTCGTTCGCCGCGGGTTTCTCCTTCGTCTCGATCCTCACCACGGTGTTCCAGCTCTTCGGGCTGGGTTTCAGCTTCGGCGGTGCCGGGTTCTTCTGGACCTGGCCCACGGTCTTCGCCGGCCAGCTGCTCGTCGCGCTGTGCTTCGCCGAGCTCGCCGCGCGCTACCCCATCTCCGGGGCGGTCTTCCAGTGGTCCAGCCGGCTGGCCGGCACGGACGTCGGGTGGTTCACCGGCTGGGTCATGGTGATCGGCCAGGTCCTGACCGTCGCGACCGCGGCGATCGCCCTGCAGGCCGTCCTGCCCACGATCTGGTCCGGGTTCCAGCTCGTCGGCGGATCCGGCGCGGACTCCTCCCCGGTGTCGGCGACGGGTGCGCAGAACGCCGTCGTCCTCGGCGTCCTGCTGCTGGTCGTCACCACGGTCGTCAACGCCGTCGGGGTCCGGCTCATGGCGGTCATCACCTCCGCCGGGGTCGTCGTCGAGATCATCGGCGTCGCCGTCCTCGTCGTCGCCCTGTTCGGCCACGCCGAACGGAACCCCTCGGTGGTCCTGACCAGCCAGGGCGCGGGGGAGGGGAACTACCTCGGGTTGTGGCTCGCGAGTTCCCTCATGGCCGCCTACGTCATGGTCGGCTTCGACTCCGCCGGGGAACTGTCCGAGGAGACCCGCGCGCCGCGCGCCACGACGCCGCGCACCATCCTGCGCGCCCTCGTGCTGTCCGGCGTCGGCGGTGCCCTGCTGCTCGTCGGCGGGGTCGTCGCCGCGCCGAGCCTGACCGACGGCTCTCTCGCCGGCGGCGGTCTGGCGTACGTCCTCACGGCGCGCCTCGGTGACGTCGGGGGCCGGTTGCTGCTGGTGTGCGTCGCGATCGCCGTCGTCGTCTGCACCCTCGCCGTCCAGACCTCGGGGTCGCGGATGGTCTACTCGATGGCCCGCGAGAAGGCGTTCCCGTTCGCGGACCTGCTCGGCCGGGTCTCCCCGCGCACCGGGACCCCCATCGGCGCGGCCGTGCTCGTGGGGCTCGGCGCGGCGATCGCGCTGGCCGTGAACTGGGACCAGAGCGCCGTGTTCACCGCCCTGGCCAGCCTCTGCATCGCGATGCTGTACCTCGCCTACCTCGGCGTGACGCTGCCGCTGCTGGTCCGCCGGCTCCGCGGGGAACTGCCCACCGGCGGCACCGACGAGTTCGGGAAACCGCTGTTCTCCCTGGGCCGCTGGGGTGTCCCCGTCAACGTCCTCGCCGTCGTCTACCAGACGGTCATGGTCGTCAACCTCGCCTGGCCGCGCGCCAGCGTCTACGACCTCACCGACGGCACCTGGTGGCTGCAGTACAGCGCCCTGCTGTTCATCGCCGCCACCCTCGTCGTCGGTGCCCTCGTCCACCGCCGCAACCGTTCCCGCCACGGCGGGAAGATCGTCCTGGGGCAGCTGCTGGTCAGCGCGCCGCAGCGCACCACCCCTGTGGAGGAACCCGCGTGAGGAACACCGCGACCCTGGCCGCCGCCCGCGACGACGCCCGGTCCCAGGCCGGGACCCTCGCCGACGCCATGCCCTACCTGCCCGCGTCGAGCTCCCCGTTCGCCCCGGCCGACGTCGACCCGTCCCGGCTCACCTGGGCCGAGACCGTGGCCCCCGGTGGCTACACCTCGAAGGTCGTCGCCCGGGGGACCCGGATCCGGTTCACCGACGTCACGGGCGACGCCTGCGCGCACGTCCTGCTGTTCTCCGCCGTCGCGCCGTGGGAACGGCTGAACGTGGCCGACACGCAGAAGATCCCCTGGCAGGCCTACCTCGGGGCGGGGCACCCGCTGCTGTCGGGCGACGGGCGCGTCCTCGCGACGGTCGTCGGTGACACCTCCGGGCGGCACGACGCGTTCTGCGGCACCACCTCCGACGCCTGGAACACGCGCAAGTACGGTGACGCGGCCCCCGAGGGACCGAGCCCGTCGGGACGCGGGCTGCTCACCCTCGCCGCCGCCAAGCAGGGGCTCGGACCGCGCGACCTGCCCCCGAGCGTCAGCTTCTTCCAGGGCGTCCGGGTCGGGGCCGACGGTGCCTTCGACTGGCTCGGCTCGACGGGCCCGGCCGAGGTGGAACTCCTCGCCGAACTGCCGCTCATCGTCCTCGTGGCGAACACCGCGCACCCGCTGGACCCGCGCCCGGAGTTCACCGTGGGACCGCTGCGGGTCCACGCTTGGCGCGACGGACCCACCGGACCGGCGGACGAGCGCTTCACCAGCACGCCGGAACTGCACCGGGCCTACCTGAACACGATCGAGCACGCGGAGGCACGAGGACTGTGACGATCACCGAGACCGTCCTGGACTGGAGCGGCCCCCTCGTCGACGGCGAGGTCGTCCTCGACGAGCGCGTCGCCCCCCGTGCCCCGTGGTCGGCCGTCGTGGCCGCCGGGAACGTCCTGACCATCGTCGACGTGGGCGGCAACCAGTCCGCGGACTGCCTGCTGTTCTCCGACGCCGACCGCTCCGAGCGCTACAGCGTCCCCGACACCCTCGCCTGGCAGGGCAACGCCTACGTCCGGACCGGGACCGTCCTGCGCAGCCAGCACGGCAACCCCCTCGCGACGGTCGTCGGCAACGAGGTGGAACGCCAGGACACGATCGGCGGCGCCTGCGGCAAGGAGTCGAACACCCTGCGGTACGGCCACCACACCGAGCACCAGCACGGCTGCCGGGAGAACTTCCTGGCGGAGGGGGCCCGGCACGGGCTGTCGGCCCGCGACCTCGTCTCGAACCTCAACTGGTTCATGAACGTCCCGGTCGAGGCCGACGGGACCCTCGGCATCGTCGACGGCATCTCCGGCCCCGGCAAGCGGGTCGCGTTCCGCGCCGAGGTCGACCTCCTCGTCGTCGTCTCGAACTGCCCGCAGGTGAACAACCCCTGCAACGACTTCAACCCCACGCCGCTGCGGATGATCGTGACGGCGCCGACGGGAGCACCGGCATGAGCTTCGACACCGTCCTCGTCGCCAACCGCGGCGAGATCGCCTGCCGCGTCCTGCGCTCCGCGAAGGCCCTCGGGCTGAGGACCGTCGCCGTGTACTCCGACGCCGACCGGGCCGCCCCGCACGTCCGCGAGGCCGACACGGCCGTGCGGCTCGGCCCGGCCCCGGCCCGCGACAGCTACCTGCGCGCCGACGCGATCCTCGCCGCGGCGCAGCAGACGGGTGCCGGCGCGATCCACCCCGGCTACGGGTTCCTGTCCGAGAACGTCGAGTTCGCCCGCGCCTGCGAGGACGCAGGGATCGCGTTCGTCGGGCCCACGCCCGAGCAGATCACCGCCTTCGGCAGCAAGCACACCGCCCGGGAGCTGGCCGGGCGGGCCGGGGTCCCCATGCTCGCCGGGACCGGCCTGCTGGCCGACGCCGACGACGCCGTGCGCGCGGCCTCGGAGGTGGGCCTGCCCGTCATGCTCAAGGCCACCGGCGGGGGCGGCGGGATCGGCATGCAGGCCTGCGCCACCGCCGAGGAGGTCCGCGAGGCGTACGAGCGCGTCGTGCGGCTGTCCGCCGCGAACTTCGGTTCGACCGGGGTGTTCCTCGAACGCCTCGTGCGTCCGGCCCGGCACGTCGAGGTGCAGGTCTTCGGCGACGGCCAGGGCCGGATCGCCGTCATCGGCGACCGCGACTGCTCCCTGCAGCGCCGCAACCAGAAGGTCGTCGAGGAGGCACCCGCCCCCGCGCTGCCCGCGCACGTGCGCGAGCAGATCGCCTCCACCGCGGCCGGTCTGATGGCCTCGGTGCGCTACCGGTCGGCGGGGACGGTCGAGTTCGTCTACGACCCGGTCCGCGAGGAGGCCGCGTTCCTGGAGGTCAACACGCGTCTGCAGGTCGAGCACCCCGTCACCGAGCTCGCCTACGGCGTCGACCTCGTCGACCTCATGCTGCGGCTGGCCCGTGACGGGCACGCCGACCCGCTCGTCGACGCCGCGTTCGACCGTGCGTGGACCCCGACCGGCGTCGCCGTCGAGGCCCGCGTCTACGCCGAGGACCCCGCCAAGGAGAACGCCCCCAGCCCCGGCCTGGTGACGAACGCCGGGTTCCCGCGCCTGGACGGCGTGCGCGTCGACGGCTGGGTCGAGACGGGTTCGGAGATCACCCCGTTCTACGACCCGATGCTGGCCAAGGTGATCGCGACCGCCCCCGGCCGCGACGCGGCCCTCGACCTGCTCGGCGAGGCCCTGACCGGTTCCCGCGTCGACGGCGTCGTGACGAACCTGGGCCTGCTGCGCTCCCTGGTCGACGACCTCCCGCTGCGCACCGCGACCCACTCGACGTCCACGCTGGACATCACCGAGGACCCCGACCCGCGCATCGACGTGCTGACCCCGGGGGCGATGACGACCGTGCAGGACCTGCCCGGCCGGGTGGGCCACTGGCAGGTCGGCGTCCCCCCGTCGGGCCCGATGGACCCGTGGTCGCTGCGCGAGGCGAACCTGGCCGTGGGCAACCCCGTCGGGGCCCCCGGCCTGGAGATCACCGCGACCGGCCCGACGTTGCGGTTCTCCGTCGACACCGTCGTGTGCGTCACCGGCGCTCCCGCCGAGGTCACGGTCGACGGGGTCGCGCAGCCGATGTGGGAACCCGTGGAGGTCCCCGCCGGCGGGACCCTGGCCGTCGGCACGGCCACCGGGCCGGGGCTGCGGCTGGCCCTCGCGGTGCGCGGCGGCCTCGACGTCCCCCACTACCTCGGCAGCGCGTCGACGTTCACCCTCGGCGGTTTCGGCGGCCACGGCGGGCGGGCCCTGCAGGCCGGTGACGTGCTGCGGCCCGGCGCCCCCGAGGGCGACGGGTTCACCACCATCGGCGGACCCGTCCCCGACGAGCGACGCCCCGAGTACACGGACGCGTGGACGATCGGCGTCACCGAGGGCCCGCACGGGGCCCCGGAGTTCTTCACCCGCGCCGACCTCGACGAGTTCTACGCCACCGACTACGAGGTGCACCTGAACTCCGCCCGCACCGGCGTGCGGCTGATCGGCCCGCGCCCGCGCTGGGCGCGCACCGACGGCGGCGAGGCGGGGCTGCACCCGTCGAACATCCACGACACCCCCTACGCGGTCGGCGCCATCGACTTCACGGGCGACACCCCGATCCTGCTCGGCCCCGACGGCCCGTCGCTGGGCGGTTTCGTCTGCCCGGCCGTCGTGACGTCCGGGGAGCTGTGGAAGCTCGGCCAGCTGCGCCCGGGGGACCGCGTGCGGTTCGTCCCCGTCCGCGAGGCCGAGGCCGCGCAGCCCCGGCTCAAGCGCCTGGACCCCGCCTCCGGCGGTGACGGCGACGACGGGATCCTCGCCCGCGTCCCCGGCACCGCCACCCGGCCCGCGGCGACGTACCGGCGCGACGGCGACGACAACGTCCTCGTCGAGTTCGGCGACATGGTCCTCGACCTCGGCCTGCGGATGCGCGTCCACGCCCTGATGACGGCGCTGCAGGAGAACCGGCCCGCGGGGATCCTCGACATCACCCCGGGGATCCGCTCGCTGCAGGTCCACACGGACGCGAGCGTGCTGCGCGCCTCCCAGCTCGTGGGTCTGCTGCGCGAGCTCGACGACGCGCTGCCGCCCACCAGCGACCTCGTCGTGCCGTCCCGGCGCGTGCGGCTCCCGCTGTCCTGGGACGACCCCGCGACGCACCTGGCGATCGAGCGGTACATGGCCGGGGTCCGCGACGACGCCCCCTGGACCCCGTCGAACCTGGAGTTCATCCGCCGCGTCAACGGCCTCGACTCCGTCGACGACGTGTTCCGCACCGTGTTCGACGCCAGCTACCTCGTGCTCGGCCTCGGGGACGTCTACCTCGGCGCACCCGTCGCGACCCCGCTGGACCCGCGCCACCGCCTCGTCACCACGAAGTACAACCCGGCCCGCACCTGGACGGCGGAGAACTCCGTCGGCATCGGCGGTGCGTACCTGTGCGTCTACGGCATGGAGGGACCCGGCGGGTACCAGTTCGTCGGCCGGACCACGCAGATCTGGAACCGCTTCCGGCGCAGCGGCCTGTTCGCGGAGAACCCCTGGGCGCTGCGGTTCTTCGACCGCATCGAGTGGTACCCCGTCTCGGCGGAGGAACTCCTCGAACTGCGCGAGGAGACGGCCGCGGGGCGCGGGCCCGTCGACGTCGAGGACGGCGTCTTCTCCTTCGCCGAGCACGAGGCGTTCCTCGCCGAGAACGCAGCCTCCATCGAGGCGTTCCGCGCCACCCAGACCGCCGCCTTCGAGGCCGAGAAGGCCGCCTGGCGCGCGTCGGGGGAGTTCGACGTCAAACCCGAACCGCCCGCGGCCGTCGCCGCCGGTCCCGTCGACCTGCCCGCGGGGTCGGTCGGGGTGCAGGCCCCGTTCGCTGCGACCGTCTGGCAGGTGTCGGGGGCACCGGGCGAGAACGTCGCCGACGGTGAGCGCGTCCTCGCGCTGGAGGCCATGAAGATGGAGACCGCCGTGACCGCCCCCGCCGCGGGGGAACTCCTGGAGGTCTACGTCAAACCCGGTGAGGCCGTCACGGCCGGCCAGGTGCTGTTCGCCCTCAAACCCCTGGAGGTGGCCGCGTGAACCTCGAGCTGAAGGTCCGGAAGGCCTACGCCCGCATCGCCGACGCCGACCGGCCGGAGGTGTGGATCACGCTGCGCGAGCTCGACGACGTGCTGGCCGAGGCCGCGACGATCGACCCCGCGCTGCCCCTGGCGGGGACCCTCGTCGCGGTCAAGGACAACATCGACGTCGCGGGTCTGCCCACCACCGCGGCCGCCCCGTCCTTCGCCCGCGAACCCGCCGAGGACTCCACGGCGGTGGCCCGGTTGCGCGCCGCCGGTGCCCTCGTCCTGGGCAAGACGAACCTCGACCAGTTCGCGACGGGTCTGGTGGGCACGCGCAGCCCGTACGGCGCGGTCCGCAACGCGTTCGCCCCGGACCGGATCTCCGGCGGGTCGAGCTCGGGGTCGGCCGTCGCCGTCGCCCTCGGGTTCGTCGACGTCGCCCTCGGCACCGACACGGCCGGGTCCGGCCGGGTGCCCGCCGCGCTGCACGGCCTGGTCGGGGTGAAACCCACGCGCGGTCTCGTCCCGGCCACCGGGGTCGTGCCCGCGTGCCGCAGCCTCGACTGCGTCACCGTCTTCGCCCGCGACCTGGCCACCGCGCGCCGGGTCGCCGAGACGATGGTCGGGCCCGACGGCCGCGACCCCCTCGCCCGCACCGACGCGCCGCTGCCCGCGCCCCCGGCCCGCCCCCGCGTCGCGATCCCCACCCCCGAGCACCTCACGGGGATGGCGGACGGGTGGGCCGAGGCGTTCGCCCGCTACGTCGAGCAGGTCCGTGCGAGCGGGGCCGAGGTCGTGGAGGTCGACATCGCCCCGCTCCTGGAGGCTGCGGGACTGCTCTACGGCGGCGCGTTCGTCGCCGAGCGGACCGCCGCGGTGGGCGACCACATCGCCGCCCACGCCGACCTCGTCGGCACCGACCTCGACCCGACGGTCGCCGCGATCGTCCGGGCGGGGGAGGCGGTCGGCGCGGTCGACGTGTTCCGCGACCGGCAGCGCGTCGACGAGATCGCCGCGCTCGCCCGGGAACTGCTCGACGGCACCGCCGCGCTGCTCACCCCGACGACGACGGGACACCCCACCCTCGCCGACGTCGCCGCCGAACCCGTCGCCGCGAACTCCCGGCTGGGCCGGTTCACGAACTTCGCGAACCTGCTCGACCTGGCCTCCCTGGCCGTGCCCGCCGGCACGGTCGACGGCCTGCCCTTCGGGGTCATGCTCACCGGCCCGGCGTTCAGCGACCGGACGCTGGCGGTGCTCGCCGACCGCTTCGCCGACCACGGCGTCGACCTGCTCGTCGTCGGCGCCCACCTGTCCGGCCAGCCGCTCAACCACGAACTCGTCGCCGCGGGCGCGAGCCTGGTCGGTCCGGCGGTCACCGCACCGCAGTACCGCCTGCACGCCCTCGACACCGTCCCGCCGAAACCCGGGATGGTCCGCGACGCCGGGGGCGCCGCGATCGAGGGGGAGGTGTGGCGGCTGCCGGCGCGCGGTTTCGGCGCCTTCGTCGCGGCGCTGCCGCAGCCCATGACCATCGGGGCGGTCACGCTGTCCGACGGGCGCGTCGTCCGCGGGTTCCTCGCCGAGCCCGCCGCGCTGGCCGGGGCGCAGGAGATCACCGCGGCCGGTTCCTGGCTCGCCGCCCGGCGGTCGGAGTCCGGGCAGGTCGTGGCAGCATCGGCGGGGTGAGCACGGGACGGGTGGGCCGGCCGCGCAGCCGCGCGGTCAGTGAGGACGGCCGCACCCCGCGCCAGGAGATCCTCGACGCCGCCGCGGCCCTGTTCGCCGAGTCGGGTTTCGCGGCGACGTCGACCCGCGCGATCGCCGAGAGCGTGGGGATGCGGCAGGCCTCGCTCTACCACCACTTCGCGGGCAAGGACGAGATCCTCCTCGAGCTCCTGGAGGCCTCCGTCCGGCCGACCCTCGACCTCGTCGACGCCATCCGGGCGGCCGCCCCCGACGCCGTCGCCGCGCTGCACGCACTCGTGGTGGCCGACGTGGGGACGGTGCTCGCCGGACCGCTGGGGATCGCCGCCCTGTACGTGGCGCCCGAGACGCAGCACCCGCGCTTCGCGCCGTTCCACGAGCACCGCCGCCAGCTCGGGGCCGTCTACACCGACCTGGCCGCCCAGGTCGTCCCGCCGGGGCACCCGGTGACGCCCGAGGTGGTCGGGGCCACCTGCCTGCACCTGGTCGAGATGGCCGCGAACCTGCCCCGGCCCCCCGCCGGGGCGCCGGACCTGGCGGAGCAGATCGCGGCCGCCTGCCTCGGCGCCGCCGGGGTGAGGTCCCCGGTCGCAGGACGTCGGTGACGGTTCCCGAGGCCGCACCGACGAGACAGCCGACGCCCGTCCCCGGCAACGGCCGAGGTACGGCCGCTGCCGGGGACGGTCCGGTCTCGTGGACGTCTACTGACCGGTGACGGCGTTGGAGCGGGCGGACTGGCTGCCGGCCCCGACGGCGTTGAGGGCCTGGACGGTGAACCGGTAGGTGCCGGTCTGGGGGAGGGTCATCGACAGCGACCTGGCCGAGGCCGGTTGCGTCGAGGAGACGGTGGTGCCCAGCACCGTTCCCGAGGAGCTCATCCGCAACGCGCTGACCCGGTAACCGGTGATCGAGCTGCCGCCGCTGCTCGCGGGGGCGCTCCAGGTCGCGGTCGCGGTGATGCTGCCCCCGGAGGCTCCCGAGGTCGCCGTCCCGACGACCGGTGCTCCCGGCACCGTGGCCGGCGTCACCACCGCGGTGCGGGCGGACACCGCGCCGAGGCCCGAAGCGTTGACGGCGGTGACGTCGAAGCTGTAGCCCGTCCCGTTGGTCAGCCCGGTGGCGGTGAAGCTGCGGGCACTGGCCGCCACGGTGGTGGTGGCCTGCACGGTGGTGCTGGTGCCGGCGTAGCGGCGGATCCGGTAGCCGGTGATGGCGGAGGTTCCCGGCCACGACGGTGCGGTCCAGCTCACGCTCGCCGACGCGTTGCCCCGCGCGGCGCTGACGCCGGTGGGTGCGTCCGGGACGGTGGCGCGCTTCACGGTCACCGCGGCCGGTGAGGTGCTGGTTCCGGTGCCGACGGCGTTGATCGCGGCGACGGTGAAGGTGTAGCTGGACCCGTAGGCCAGGGCGCCGAAGGTGAAGCTGCGCGTGGCGGCGGACACGGTCGTCGACCACGGTCCGGTGCCGTTGGTGTCGGTGCCGTTGCGCGAGACCCGGTAGCCGGTGATGGCCGAGCCTCCGTCGCTCGCCGGGGGCGCCCACGACAGGGTGGCGCTCTGGGAGGTACCCACCTGGGCGGCACTCACCGTCGTCGGTGCGCCGGGAACGGTCGTGGCCGGTCGGGTGATGGTCACCGGTGCGGCTGAGGTGCTGGTTCCGGTGCCGACGGCGTTGAGGGCGGCGACGGTGAAGGTGTAGCTGGAGCCGTAGGCGAGGGAACCGAAGGAGAACGTCCGTGCCGTCGCGGACACGGTCGTGGACCAGGGGCCGGTGCCGTTGGTGTCGGTGCCGTTGCGCGAGACCTGGTAGCCGGTGACGGCGGAACCGCCGTCGCTCGCCGGTGGCGCCCACGACAACGTCGCGGTCTGCGTCGTGCCCGCCTGAGCGGCGCTCACCGTCGTCGGTGCCCCGGGAACGGTCGTGGCGGGTCGGGTGATGGTCACCGGTGCGGCTGAGGTGCTGGTTCCGGTGCCGACGGCGTTGAGGGCGGCGACGGTGAAGGTGTAGCTGGACCCGTAGGCCAGGGCGCCGAAGCTGAAGCTGCGCGTGGCGGCGGACACGGTCGTCGACCACGGTCCGGTGCCGTTGGTGTCGGTGCCGTTGCGCGAGACCCGGTAGCCGGTGATCGCCGAGCCGCCGTCGCTCGCCGGTGGCGCCCACGACAACGTCGCGGTCTGCGTCGTGCCGACCTGGGCGGCGCTCACCGTCGTCGCGGCGCCCGGAACGGTCGCGGCGGGAGGGGCGACGTGCAGCAGGCCGCTGTTCGCCGACTGGGGATCGACGACGACGCCGGTGGTCGCCGACGACCTCAAGGCGTCGGTCACCTGCGCCACCGACGCGCTGGGGTTGCTCTGCAGGTAGCGCGCGACGGCCCCGGCCACGTGCGGTGTGGCCATCGACGTGCCGCTCATGTACCCGCTGGAGGTGTCGGAGTCCATCGTGCTCGACAGCACCGAGACCCCCGGGGCGAAGAGGTCGACGCAGGGCCCGTAGTTGGAGAACCAGGCGCGCACGTCGCTGGAGTCGGAGGCCGCGACCGTGATCGCCGAGGGCGCTCTGGCGGGGCTCTTGGTGCAGGCGTCAGTGTTGTCGTTCGCCGCGGCGACGACGACGGGGATGCCCGCGGCCGTCGCACGGGCCGCTGCCTCGTCGGTGAGGTCGTCGGCCCCACCACTGCCGCTGTAATTGATGACGGAAGGCCCCTGCTTGTGGGCGACCGCCCAGTCGAAGGCCGCGATGGTGTCGCTGCTCCAGCCGCCGTTGGTGCAGGCGAAGACGCGCAGGGACACCAGCCGGACGTCCTTGGCGACGCCGTAGGTGCGACCGCCGATGGTGCCTGCGACGTGCGTCCCGTGTCCGGCGCAGTCGGAGGCGTCGGAGTCGCCGTCGACGAAGTCGTACCCGCTGCTGGCCCGGCCACCGAACTCGGTGTGGCTGAACCGGATGCCCGAGTCCACGACGTACACGGTGACCCCGGCACCGGTCGTGTCGTAGGAGTACCCGCCGTCCGGTGCGGTGGGTCGCTGGTCGATGCGGTCCAGCCCCCAGGGCGGGTCGACCTGCGTCGTGGAACCGTGGGTCTGCACGTCGGGAGTCACGGACTCGACCTTCGGGTTCTTGCGCAGCGCTGCGACCGCCTGGGCGGGGAGTTCCGCCGCGAAGCCGTCGAGCACGTGCTCGTACACGTGCCGCACCCTGCCCCCGCCACGGCCTTGCTGGTCGGCGACCGACTGGACATCGGCGCGGGCCTTGAGCTGGACGATCACTCGTTCCCGCCCCACCGCCGGGTCGGTCGGAGCCGCAGCTGCGTGCCCCCCGGTCGCCACCAGAGCTACCGCTGCGCTCGCCGCAGCGATCACCGCTTTCCAACGATTCATGGGTCCCGTCCTGCCTCGATCGGCTCCAAGGGTTCAAAGGAACCTCACTGTTGCAGCACGGGGATGCCCTGCGTGGCGCTTCGGCGTTCTTGCTCGGCTCCAGAGCCGTGCACCACGCCCGTGGCGTCCCGCGACCCGACTCCGTTCCCCTGCCGCGACGCCACCGGTCGTCCTGGGATCGAGGTGGGAGCAGGGTCGCGCGGGAGTCAGCGCGCGCGGGCCCGGCGCACCGTGAGGAACAGCCGGTGCGACGTGATGACGACGCTGAGCCACGCCAGGCCGAGCACCCAGCCGACGAGCACGTCGGTGAGCCAGTGGTGCCCTAGGAACACCCGGCTCAGCCCCATCGCCGCGGCGTAGACGATGGCGAGCGCGACGGTCAGCCGCCGCGCCCACGCCCGGCGCAGCCGCCGCAGCAGGAGGTAGGCCACGATCCCCGCCAGCGCCACGGCGTTCAGCGCGTGCCCGCTGGGGAAGGAGAAACCCCACTCGTAGGGCGGGACCGCGTCGACGTGCGGGGGGCGTGCCCGCGTCACCGCGTCCTTGCCGGCGACGGTGAGCAGGAGCGAGCCGAGCATCGTCGCCACCGTCAGGACCGCCGGGGTCCGGCTGCGCCAGGCCAGGGAGAAGCCGACCGCGGCCGCCACCGCCAGGACCGGCGCCCCCACCGGCCCGCCGACGTGGGTGAAACCCGTCACCCAGGTGTCCAGCAGCGGGGTGCGGTGGTGCACCGCCAGGGCCAGGACGGGGTGGTCCAGCCGCGCGACCCCGTCGTCCTCGACGACGCTGTCGTAGACGGCGTCCGTCGTCGCGGCCAGCGCCGCCGTCAGCCCGAGGCCGATCAGCAGGGTGAGCAGGAGCACCTGGTGCGGGGCCAGCCGGTGCCCGGCCGCGAGGGTCGCGCCCGCCAGGCGGCGACCGGCGGCGGTGGGCCAGCGGGTCAGGTCCCGGGAGCCGACGAAGTCCTGCGCGCGGCCGTCGTCGAGCGCTGCGTCCGGGTCGTCGTGCCGGCCTGTCACCACTGCCTCACCTCGTCGTCTCGGAACGCTGAGGGTGTCACCCGGCGCGTCCGTCGGCTCGTTGGACCGGGGTGGTGCGGGTGCTCAAGGCAAGCACCGGGCGTGCCGATGGTCCCCACCGAGCTCGAGAAGTGGTGGCGTCGCGCGGTCGTCCCGCGCATCACCCGGGCTGTCCGTTCCGATGCTCTGATGAGGACCCCCGTGAAGACCCTGCGCGACCTGACCGTCACCTCCAAGCTCTTCGCCGGTTTCGGCGTCGTCTGCCTCCTGCTCGCGGGGGTCGTCCTGCTGGGCGTCAACCGCCTCGGGACCTCGCAGGCCACGGTGTCGGCGATGTCCTCCGTCGTCGTGCCCGGGGTCGAGAGCATCGGGGAGGTCAAGGCCGACTTCCTGGCCTCCCGGCTGGACCTCGCGAACGCCGCGCTGACCAACGACGCGGCCGCCACGCAGGCCGCCGAGGCGGCGATGGCGGCCGACGACCAGGCGCTGGACACCGCGTGGGCGCGCTACCTGGCCACGTACCCGGTGTCCACGCAGGCGGACCGCGACACCTTCGCGAGCACGCTGAGCCAGTTCCGCGCCTCGCGCCAGCAGCTGCTCACGCTCGCCGAGAAGGACGACATCGTCGGCTTCATCCGGGTCCGGGAGGCCGAGACGACGCCCCTGGCCGAGAAGGCCCTCACGACCATCAACACCATCCGCGCCGCGGAGGTCGCCAACGCGGTCGCCACCTCCGACCACGGGGCCAGCGCCTACCGCACCACCGTCGTCGTCCTGATCGTGCTGGGTGCTCTCGCCCTGGTCGTGGCCGCGGTCGTGGCCGTGGTCGTGTCCCGCTCCGTCTCGGCCCCCCTGGCCCGCACCCTGACCGTCGTGCGCGGCCTGGCCGAAGGCCGCCTGGACCAGCGCGTCGGCATCCAGTCCAAGGACGAGGTCGGGCAACTCGCCGCCGCCGTCGACGCCACCATGGAGCGCCTGACGGCCACCATGCGCCGCATCGCCGGCAACGCCTCCACCCTGGCCGCCTCCTCGGAGGAGTTGAACGCCGTCGCCACCCAACTGTCCTCCGGTGCTGAGGAAGCCTCCACCCAGGCCCAGGTCGTCTCCGCAGCCACCGAGGAAATCTCGGCGAACATCGGGACCGTGGCCGCCGCCGGGGACCAGATGAGCTCAGCCATCCGCGAGATCGCCACCTCCACCGCCGACGCCTCGGCCACCGCCGCCTCCGCCGTGGCCGCCGCTTCCACCGCCGGGGAGACCCTGGACCGCCTGTCGGCCTCCTCCCGCGAGATCGGCGAGGTCGTCAAGCTCATCACCTCCATCGCCGAGCAGACCAACCTGCTGGCCCTGAACGCCACCATCGAAGCCGCCCGGGCCGGGGAGATGGGCAAGGGCTTCGCCGTCGTGGCCGGCGAGGTCAAGGAACTGGCCCAGCAGACCGCCCGCGCGACCGAGGAGATCGTGGGCCGCGTCAACGCGACCCAGACCGACGCGGCCTCGGCGGCGGCGGCGATCACCGAGATCACCGAGGTCATCGCCCGCATCGACGGCCTGCAGGCCACCATCGCCGCGGCGGTGGAGGAGCAGTCGGCCACGACGTCGGAGATGGTCCGCAACGTCACCGAGGTGTCCACCGGGTCGCAGGAGATCGCGGCGAACATCTCCGGGATCGCCGCCTCGGCCGAGCAGACCACGTCGGGGGCCACGCACACCGCGACCACCGCCGGTGAGGTCTCGCGCACCGCGACGGAACTGAACGACCTCGTCGCCAGTTTCACCCTGCCCCGCTGACCCCGGGGACGGCGTCGACGGGGAGCCTGCTCCGTTCAGGGTGAATCCAGACACCCGCGGTGTTGTGGCACCTGGTCCTTGCCGATGCGGTGGAAGGTGAGAGGCCCCGCCGGGCCCCCGACCACCGAACGACCAGCTAGACCGACCGAGTGCCCGCGAGGAGTGCGATGAAGACTGTCCTGGCCATCGAGACCACGAGACCCATCGGGGTCCGCGACCTCAACGGCTTCATCTCCGGCATCTCCGAGCGGGTCCCCGGTTGCTTCGTGTCCCAGGGGCCCAGCAGCCGCGGCAAGGTGACCGTCACGATCCTCTCCCCGCAGGCCGTGCCCCTCGAGATCGCCGAGGCGGTGCTGGAGTCGCTGCCCGAGCTGTGCGACGCGATCAGCGGCATGACGCTGCAGGAGGCCGTGCGGCGCCCCGCCCCGCGTCAGCAGCCGCGACCGGTGGGGCAACCGGCCGCGGTCTGACGTCCCGGCGCGCGGTCACCGGAGGGGGTGGACACCCCCGTCCGTGACCAGGTGCACGCCGAGGACGCGCAAGGCCTCGGCCGCGCAGGCCTCGACCAGGCCCTGCGCCCACTCCAGGTCCGCCGCGCCGACGTCCCGCGGCCCGGGGGGTGAGAGCGCGAAGGCGGCGGCCCCGATCCCCGCGGTCTGCTCGGCGAGCACCTCGTGGAGCATCGCGGCGAGGTTGCGCAGGAACGGCCCCTCGGGGCGGTCGGGCACGTCCTCGACGACGACGAGCGCCGACTGCTGGTGCCCCTCGGCGTCGAACAGCTGGACCAGGAGGTCGTTGCGGGGCTGGTCGCGGACGGTCAGGTCGCCCTCGCGGACGACCAGGGCCCACCGGGTGGTCAGGTCCCCGGGGGTGGTGACGGGTGGCAGCAGGACGCGGTGCGGGATCGACATGCGCACAGCCTGCGGGCCGCGACGGGCCCGGTCCCGTGGCCGTCCACAGGAACCGACCGGTCGCCCGGGGTGCGGAGCCTGTGCACACCGCGTCGTCCGTCCCGGCGTCCTCCCCGGGCCCGGTCCGGCGTGAGGTCAGGCGGTGAGGTCCCCCGCCGTGCTCTCGCGCACGAGCAGCCGGTGCGGCACGACGATCCGCTGCGCGGTGGCCGGCCCGCGCCGCCCGATCCGGTCGGCGAGGCACTGCAGGGCCCGGTCGGCGATCTGCCGCTTGTCCGGGGAGACCGTGGTCAGCGACGGGGTCGCGTAGCGGCCGTCCTCGATGTCGTCGAACCCCGCGAGCGCGACGTCCTCGGGGACGCGCCGACCGCTGCGCAGCAGGACGCGCAGGGCTCCCAGCGCGAGACCGTCGCTGAAGCAGAACACGGCGTCGGGTGCGTGCGGGGCGTCCAGCAGGGCCTGCGCCGCGCGGGCCCCCTCGGCGCGGTGCAGCGTCGCCACGGGCACCTCCAGGGCCTCCTCGGGGGGCAGGCCGGCGTCGGTCAGGGCCTGCCGGTACCCCAGGAGTCGTTGCGCCGCAGTCCCGTTGGCCAGGTGCGGTTGCAGGCCCACCGCGGCGATGCGCCGGCGCCCCAGACCGATCAGGTGGGTGGTCACGGCGTGCGCGGCGGCGACGTTGTCGACCGTGACGTGGTCGGCGACCCCGGCGGGGTCGCGTTCGCCGAGCACCACCAGCGGCAGCTCGCCCGCCTGCGCGGTCAGCTCCTCCGGCGGCAGCGCCCAGGGGCTGACGACGAGTCCGTCGAGCATCCGGCCGCCGACGTCGTCCAGCAGGCGGCGCTCGCCCTCGACGGTGCCTCCGGACTCGTTGACCACCACCGTCCAGGACCGTTCGCCGGCGCTGGCCACGACCAGGCCGGCGAGCTCGGCGAAGTAGGCGGAGGTCAGCTCGGGCACGACGAGGCCGACCACGCCGGTCCGGCCGCCGCGCAGGTGGCGGGCGGCCAGGTTGGGGCGGTAGCCCACCTCGTCGAGCACCTGCTGGACGCGGGCGCGGGTGGCGGGGGCGACGGGGCCGGCGCCGCTGACGACGTTGGACACCGTCCGCACCGAGACCCCGGCCTTTGCCGCGACCTCCCGCAGGTTCGCCACCCGTGCACCCCTCTCGTCCGCTGTGCCGCCGATCGTCGCACGGTCCTCCCGGGGCTCTATTTGCCACGTGGCATGCCACGTTGCAGACTGGGGGCGACCCCGTAGCTCGAGGAAGAGGTTTGGACGTCATGACCACGCAGGCCCAGCCCGTCACGGAGAACGGCCCCAGCACCGAGGACCTCGTCGCGACGATCCACCGCGACGGCATCGTCGCCCGCAAGGGCGCCTTCAGCACCGAGTGGGCCGACCGGCTCCGCGAGGACATCGAGGCCGCGTTCGAGGAGGCCCGCTCCCGCCCCGACGGCGCCGTCGGGCGCGGACCGAACCGCTACTACGTCGAGATCCACCCCGAGCAGGTGCGCGGGTTCGTCGACCTCGTCGACCACCCGTGGGTCCGCCAGGTGTGCGAGGGCGTCCTCGGGCCGGACTACGAGATCGTCGAACTCGGGTTCGACGTCCCCTTCGCCGGCGCCGTCAACCAGCCCTGGCACCGCGACTTCCCCGCCCCCGAGGAGACCAAGCGGGACGGGCGCCTGACCTCGCTGGCCTTCAACCTCACCGCCGTCGACACCGAGGAGGACATGGGCCCGTTCGAGATCGCCCTCGGCACCCAGTTCGACGACGGCTCGGAGTTCACGCACGAGATGTTCCCCGACAAGGCGGACTACGGCCGCTACACCGAACGCGCCGTGCGCAAGTACCCGCAGCGCGGTGACGTCTCGGCGCGCTCGGCGCTCACCATCCACCGCGGCACGAAGAACCACTCCGAGAAGGCCCGGCCCGTGCTCGTCCTCGGCGTCGACGCCCCCGGCGCCGGCAACGCCGAGCACCACGACATGGCCGTCACGAAGGGGTACTGGGAGAACCTGCCCGAGCGGGTCAGGGCCCACCTGCACTGCCCCGTCGTCGATGAACTGACCCCCATCACCCAGAAGCACACCATCGAGGGCCTCGTCATGGGAGAGGCGTGAGCGTCCCCGCGAGCGGGTCCACGCCCGCGACCGGCCAGCCCCGGCTCGTCTACGCCGTCGCCGCGACCTCCGCCCTCGGCGGGCTGCTGTTCGGCTACGACACCGGGATCATCTCCAGCGCGCTGCTGTTCCTCAGCCGCGACTTCGACCTGTCCTCCCGGCAGCAGGAGATCGTCGTCAGCGCCATCCTCGTCGGTGCCATGGTCGGCGCCCTCGGCGGCGGTGCGCTCTCGAACCGGCTGGGCCGCAGGCGGATCGTCGCCGCGGTGGCCGTCGTGTTCGGCGTGGGCGCGATCGCCGCGGCCCTGGCCCCCGACACCGGCTCGCTCATCGCGGCCCGGTTCGTCCTGGGCCTGTCCGTCGGGGGCGCCTCGGCGATGGTCCCCGTGTACATCGCCGAGATGGCACCCCCGGGCATCCGGGGCCGGCTCATGGTCCTGTTCCAGCTCATGGTCGCCATCGGCCAGCTCGTCGCCTACGTCTGCGGCTACCTGCTCGCCGGCAGCGGCGGCTGGCGGTGGATGTTCGCCCTCGCCGTCGTGCCCGCCGTCGTCCTCGCCCTCGGCATGACCCGGTTGCCGGAGAGCCCGCGCTGGCTCGTCGAGGCCGGTCGCGTCGAGGAGGCCCGCCGGGTCCTGGCCCGGCTGCGGCGGCCCGAGGACGACGTCGACGCCGAGATCGCCGGGATCCACGCCGTGCAGGACCGGCTGCCGACCAACCCCTGGAAGGAACTGCGCAAGGGCTGGATCCGTCCCGCCCTCGTCGCCGCGCTCGGCATCGCCATGTTCTCCCAGCTCACCGGGATCAACGCCGTCGTCTACTACGCCCCCACCGTGCTGACCGACGCCGGGTTCGGCGACTCCGTCGCCCTGCTCACCGGCATCGGCATCGGCGTCATGCTCGTCGCGGCCGGGATCGCCGGGACCCTGCTGCTCGACCGCGTCGGCCGGCGCCGCATCCTGCTGCTGCTCATGCCCGGTTCGGCGATCGCGATGGGCGTCCTCGCGCTGTCGTTCCTGCCCGAGCAGACGTCCACCGCCCAGCAGTGGGTCATCGTCGGGGCGTTGTTCGCGTACATCGGGCTCAACGGTGTCAGCATGCAGTCGGTCGTGTGGCTGCTCGGGCCGGAGATCCTGCCGCTGGCGGTCCGCGGTCCCGCGACGAGCCTCGCGGCCCTCACCCTGTGGGGTTTCGACCTGCTCATCGCCGTCACCGCGCTGAGCGCCGTGAACAGCATCGGCCGCACCGCCACGTTCGGGCTCTACGCCCTCATGAACGTGCTGTGCATCGTGTTCGTCGTCCGGTACGTGCCCGAACCGAAGGGCCGCAGCCTGGAGCAGGTCGAGCAGGCCCTGCGCCGGCCCGGCCGGTTCGTCGACAACGTCGCCGCCGCCGACGTCCCGGTCCGGGACGCCGAGGACACCGGGCAGGCCGCGCGCCGATGAGTCCACCGGCTGCGGGGAGTCCACCGTCCGTGATGGACCTCAGCCCCGCGGCCGGTGCGATGGCCGCCCTCCTCCGAACCCTCTCCGACGACGACCTGGACCGGCGGACCCCCTGCGGCGGGACGGTCGCCGCGCTGCTCACCCACGTCGGCGGGCTGACGGTGGCGTTCACCGACGCCGCCCGCAAGGACCTCGGTCCCACGACGAGCACCCCGCCCGGTGGGGAGATGCCCGACGAGCTGCCGCCCACGTGGCGCACCGAGTTCCCCGCGCGCCTCGACGACCTCGCCCGCGCCTGGACCGACCCCGCCGCCTGGGAGGGCGCGACCCGCGCGGGCGGCATCGACCTGCCGGCGCCCGTCGCGGCCACGGTCGCCGTCGACGAACTCGTCCTGCACGCCTGGGACCTCGCCGTCGCCACCGGCCGCGCGCACGTCCCCGACGACGAGAGCCTCGCCGCGGTGGAGGAGTTCGTGCTCGGGATCCCGGCCGACCCCGCGGCCCGGCAGGGGCTGTTCGGACCCCCCGTGCCCGTCGGCGACGACGCGACGCGCTTCGAGAAGGTCCTCGCCCACGCCGGCCGGGACCCGCGCTGGCGGGCCTGACCTCAGGCCGCGTCAGGCCCAGGGACCGCCCTGCTCGTGCCGGTACCCGGCGACGCCCTGCGAACTCGCGTGGTCCCAGTCGTCGCGGTGCGGTGCCTCGGCGGACGAGCGGTCGCGGCCGTGGTCGCGCCGGGCCAGCACGGCGACCAGGACGACGAGCAGGACCACGACGGCGATCAGTGCGACGAGCAGCGTCACGGTGGTCCCCTCTCTCCCGGTCCCACTGTGGCACGAGGCGGTCGATGCCGTCAGGACCGGCGCTGCGCGGTGATCAGGTGCTGCGGTGTCCGTTCCCGCCCCTCTGCCGCCCGGTGCAGGCGGACCACGACGTCGAAACCCGCACCGGTCAGGACGTCGGCCACGACCTGCGGGTCGTGGCGGTGGTTCGTGAAGGTCACCGCGTGGCCGTACCCGTGCGCCCGCTCGACGCGTTCACCCGTCCCGGCCTGGAACGCGGTCAGCAGCGGGGCACCGGCCGCGGTGACCCGGGCGAACTCCGCGGCCGCCGCCCGCAGCTCGGCCGGCGGGGTGTGGATGAGGCTGTACCAGGCCAGCAACCCCCCGAGAGCGCCGTCCGCGACGGGCAGGTCGTGCAGCGCGGCGACCTCGAAGCGCAGGCCGGGGTGGTCGCGGCGGGCGGTGTCGACCATGCCGGGGGAGAGGTCGTAGCCGACGACGTCGAGCCCGGCAGCAGCCAGGTGGGCGCTGACGCGCCCGGCCCCGCAGCCCACGTCCGCGACCGGTCCGAGGCCGGCGGTGCGACAGCGGTGGGCGAAGTCGTCGAGGACGGCGACGTCCAGGGCCGTCTCGGCGTCCAGGCCCGGCAGCAGGTCGGCGAAGGAGCGGGCGACGACGTCGTAGGCGTGCCGGGTCCGCTGCAGGTGCGCGGGGTCGTCCACGACCGCCACCGTAGGCGGGGGCGCCCGGCGCCGTGGGCTACCCCTCGGGCAGTTCGTAGGTGGCCCGCCGTCGCTGCCCCCAGGCGAAGGACGTCTCGCAGACCCAGTCCTCCAGGCGGTCGGCGAGGTGGGCGGCGACCTCGGCGTCACCGGTGGGGACGTCCACGTCCCACGGGTCCGGCGTCCACCAGGGCGACAGGAGCAGGTCCTCGTGCCGTTCGCCGGGGACGTCGAGGCGCACCCAGACGTCGCCGTCGCGACCGTCCAGACCCCAGTGCACGCTGAGGTGCTCGACCTCCTCGGGGCGCAGGAGGCTGCGCACCACCGGCTCGACGACGCGCCGGCGCAGCCCGGCCAGCCGGGGGTCGTCGGCGTCGGTGACCGGCCCGGGACGCGGGGCCCGCTGGCTGGGCAGCGGGATCGCGTTCACCGCGGCCTGCCCTCCCAGGCGGGCGCGCACGGTGCCGAGGGGTCGGTACCGGCGGTGCTCCTCCACCGCTCCAGGGTGCCGCAGCACGGGGTGGGCGGCGAGGGGCGGTCGTCCGATGGCCGGACGGTGGCCCGTCGGGCACGAGCCGGTGTCACCAGGACGGCGCCGGGGCGGGCCGTCCCCTCCGCCCGGCGCGCCCTGCCGCCCAGGCGATCGCGGGGGAACCGACGAGGGTGGGCACGATCCACGCCAGCGGGCTCGACCAGTTCACGACCAGGGCCGCGGTGGTGAACGAGACGTAGGAACCCGCCACGAGGGAGACGTGCGCCGGGAGCCAGCCCGGACGCCGGCGCCGGGCCACGACCCACCCTGCCGACGCGGCGGCCTCCGTCGCGACGGCGATGACGAGCAACCCCCACCGGACCTGCGGCGCGGTCACGGCGAGGACGGCGGCCGTCGAGGTCATGACGGCCACGACCACCTGGTAGGCGAGGCCGCACCGCACGTGCCACCCGCGGCGCTTGGGGACCGCGAGCGCTGCGGCGCCCACGAGCAGGCCGGTGCACCCGGCGGCGACGTGCGTTCCGAGCAGCACTGCGTGGGCATCCATGTCGTACCTTCCCTTGTGGACGGTGCTACCAGCGTCGTCCGTCCACAGTGGACTGTCAAGGGAGTGGGATGGCCGGCGTCAACGCGACCGTGGGGTCGCTCCTGGGGTTCCTGCACGACGGACCGCAGTCGGGGTGGGACCTCATGGAGACGGCCCGGGCCCGCATCGGGGGTTTCTGGTCCCTGACGCGCAGCCAGGTGTACCGGGAACTCGCGGCGATGGCCGACGCCGGGCTCATCGTCACCGACTCCACCGGGGCCAGGGATCGTCGCGTCTACCGGCTCACCGACCAGGGGCGGGAGGAGTTCCGCACGTGGATCGCGCGGACCCCCGGCGAGGAGAACATCCGCTACCCCCTGCTGCTGACGCTGGCGTTCGCCCGGCACCTCCCGCCCGAACGGCTCGCCGAGTTCCTCACCACCCACCGCGCCCTCCACCAGGCCCGGTGGGACGCGTACCGCCTGCAGGACGAGCAGGCCCGCGCGGCCGGGGCGGGCCCGCTCGACCTCGTGACCCTGGACTTCGGGCTGCGGTACGAGCGGGCCGTCCTCGACTGGTTCGACGGGGTGGGGGACCTGACGGGCGGAGCCTGAGGCGCACCCCGGCCACCGGGAACGGGACCGGAGGCCGTCCCCACCAGGCCCCGCGTCGGTCCCCACGTCGACGACGGACCGGTGCTCCACGCCGTCCCCCGCCGCTCACCGCGCGGCGGGAGCCAGGGGCACCGCGTCCAGCGGGGTGGGACGCGGCGAGCGGACGGCGACGCGGACCACGACGACCGTCAGCGCACCGGCGAGGGCGAAGACCGCGCCGAGGGTGAGCCAGCCGGGCGTGCCGTGGGCGATGACGGTGGTGACGACGACGGGCGCCACCATCGAACTGGCCGCGATCCCGGTCTGGCTGACCCCCTGGTAGGCCCCGGCCCGCCGCGGGTCGGCGAGCTCGAACGCCAGCCCCCAGGCCCCGGCCTCGGCCCGGACCTCGGCGAGCGCGTGCACCCCGGCCGCCAGGACGAGCACGGCCGCGGCGGCGAGCGGGCCTCCGGCGGCGGCCGTCGCGTACAGGGCGCAGGCCAGCACGAGCAGCGCCCCGGCCGTGGCGACCGCGCGGGCGGCCCGCCCGGCCTCGTGCGTCCCCCGCGACGCGCGGACCTGCAGCGTCGCGACGAGCACGGTGTTGAGGACCATGAGGATCGAGACGGTGACCGGCGGGGCGTCGGTGTGCCCGGCGATCCACAGCGGGACCCCGACCGTCTGGACGCCGAAGTGCAGCCCCACGACGGCGTTCAGGGCGGTCACCGCCAGGTAGCGCCGGTCGCGCAGCGGGGAGCGTCCCCCGCCGGGCCCACCGTCTCGGGGCGCGGGCACCGGCCGGCCGGCCGGCGCGCCGGTGCCGGGCGTCCCGGGCAGGGTCCGCGCGAGCCGGACGAGGGGGACGCACGCGGACAGCGCCAGCAGCCCCGTCGCGACGAGCGCGACCGCGTACGCGCTCGCGGACCCGACCAGCAGCGCGGCCGCGGCCGCGCAGGTGCCGAGCCCGATGCCGACGTTCGTGACGACGCGCAGCCGCGCCCGGACCGCGACGCGGTCCGGACCGGGGAACGCCGTGGCGAGCACGGCCGAGCGGGCGGTGCCCTGGACGGCGCGGCCCCCGACGGCCGCGCAGGCCACGACGGTGAACGCGAGCGGGTCGCGGACCAGGACGTAGACGAGCAGGGCGCCGCCCTGCACCGCCGTGGCGGCCAGCAGCACGCGGTGGGCCCCGACGGCGTCGCACACCCAGCCGGCCAGCAGCGCCCCCGCGACGCCGACGGCCCCCGCGACGGACAGGCCCAGCCCGACGGTGGTCGCGCTGAGCCCGGCGACGCGGGTGAAGAACAGCGCGCTGACGGCGTAGAACACGCCGTTGGCGAAGGAACTGGTCGCGGTGGCGGACGTCAGCGCGCGCGCCAGCGGGTCGGCGGGGCGCACGACGGCGCGCCACCCCGTGGCGGAGGAGGACCGGGGGTGCGCGGAGCGGGACGGGGTCACCCCGCAGTTCTCCCGGAAACCCCGGGGCTGGTTCCACGTGTGTAGCGTCCAGCTTCATGGTCATCCGGTACGAACTGACGGGGATGGACCTCGGCGAAGTGCGGTTCGCCGTCTCCCCGCTGACCGAGCTCACCCTGTCGCTGCGCTCGTTCCGCGACCCGGGCCGCTACCCGCTGCACCTGCCGTGGTTGCACGAGGTGCGGTCGGTGCGCGCCGACCTCGACGCCGGAGCCCTCACCTCGCTCACCAACGACCGGTTGTGGACGCCGGACCTGCTGACCCCGCGACCGGCCTCACCCCTGACCCGGGTCGAGGAGCAGTTCGAGACCCTGGCCGCGGCCGATCCCCGTCGCCTCGCGGCCGAACTCGCCGAACTGCACGGCGGGGACGTGCCGGCCGCGCTGACCGGCTCACCGGCCGTCGTCCTGCGCCGCGTGGTGCGGGCCCTGCGCGAGTACTGGCAGGCGTGCTTCACCCCGCACTGGCCGAGGCTGCGGGCGCTGCTCGAGGCCGACGTGGCGCACCGGGCGCGCGAGACCGTGCAGCACGGCAGCGCGCGGATGTTCGCCGAGCTCACGCACGGGGTCCGGCTCGTCGACAACGTCGTCGAGGTCCGGTTGCGCTCGCCCGTGACGTACACGCGCACCACCGCCGGCGACGGCCTCACCCTCGTCCCGTCGGTGTTCTGCCGCGGGGTGTCCGCCCCGATCTCGGCGGCCGAACCGCCGTTCCTCATGTACGGGGCGCGCGGGGTGGGGACGTTGTGGCAGCGTGCCGCCGCGCCGGCCGGGACCGCGCTCGTCGACCTCCTGGGCCGCACCCGCGCGGAACTGCTCACCGACCTCGCCGACCCCGCGTCGTCCACGGAACTCGCCGCCCGCCGGGGGACAACGGTGTCGGCCGTGAACCAGCACCTGCGGGTGCTGCGCGCCTCCGGCCTGCTCGTCAGCGCCCGCACCGGACGCTCGGTCGTCTACCGGCGCACGGACCTGGGGGACGGGCTGGTGGGGCGCCGCTCACCGGCCGGGTAGGCCGCTCAGGGTGCGGCCCGGGCCACCAGCTCGGCGACGTGCTCCCAGGCCCGCTCGGTCGCCCCGGGCGTCAGCGCGTACGAGGTCGGCCACAGGCCGGAGGCCTCGTCGAGCTGCGCCTGGGGGCTGAAACCGAACGTGGAGCACCGCAGCCCGTCCGCCTGCCCGCTCCGGAGGAAGCACACGACCTTCCCCCGCGCGCGTAGCCGGGCTGGCCGTGGTACAGCTTCGGCGCCAGGTCCGGAGCGGCCCCGGTGACGATCCGGTGCACGCGTTCGGCCAGCGCGCGGTCGTCGTCGGGCATCTGCGCGATCTCGGCGAGGACGTCGGCCTCGTCGGCCCGCCGTGGAGGTCTCGCCCCCTGACCACCCGACGCCCCGCCCTCAGCGCGGGACGCCCGACTCCTCGAGGATCCGCTGGACGGTCGCCTCGTCGAGTTCGAACAGTTCCTGCCCGTCGCCGGGGGAGGGGATCGTCAGGACGGTCGAGCGGACCGTCTCACCGATCTCGACGACCAGCGCCCCGTGCCCGCGCACGATCCGTTCCCGGCCCCGGACGACGAGCGGGTCGCTGCGGTTCGCCACCCCCGGGGCGACGAGCAGCGTCAGCCCCGAGGCGAGGGTCTGCGCGAACGGGTGGTGGTAGTGCCCGGACAGCACGGCCCGCACGTCCGAACCCTCCAGGGTGGCGAGCAGGTCGGCGGGGTCCTGCAGCGCGAGCCCCTCGTGCAGCACCGTCGGCGCCGGGACGGGGGAGTGGTGCACGACGACCGCGGAACCCTTCTCCGCCGGGGTCGCGAGCACCGACCGCAGCCAGTCGAGCTGCTCCGCCCCGAGGGACCCGTACCCCTTGCCGGGCACCGAGGAGTCGAGCACGACGATCCGGAACCCGTCGACGTCGTGGACGGACCGGGTGGGCCCCAGCACCTGCCCGAACTCCCCCGGCAGGTCGTGGTTGCCCATCGCGAACACCGCCACCGCGCGGTGCGAGCGCGCGAACTCGCCGACGAGGTCGCGCGCCGTCTCGTAGGAGGCGACCGTCCCGTCGTCGGAGACGTCCCCGGAGACCACGACCGCGTCGAGGGACCCGATGCCGTGCAACGACTCCAGCACGTGCCCCAGGGCCGCCGTCGTGTCGACGAGGCCCCCGTGCAGCGCACCGGCCGCCATGAGGTGGGTGTCGGACAGGTGCAGGATGCGCGTCACTGCTCGTCCCCCCCGCCGTTGCCGCCGCCGCCGCCGTTCCCGTTTCCGTTGCCGTTCCCGTTCCCGTTCCCGTTGCCACCGCCGTTCCCGTTGCCGTTCCCCCGCGAGCCCGCCGGGTTGCCGACGGCCGAGGCCCCGTCCGTCGGGGAACTCGTCGACGAGGACGACGACGAGGACGTCGGGGAGTCCGTGGGGGTGGACGTGGGGGTGCTCGTCGCGGTCGGCTGCGTCGCGACGGTCAGGTTGATGGTGCTGCCGACGTCGACCCTGGTCTGCGCCGGCAGGTCCTGGTCGACCACCGTGCCCGGTTCCTGGTCGCTGTTCGGCGCTTCGCTCGTGTTGACCCGGAACCCCAGGGCGTTGAGTTCCTTCAACGCCTCGGCCTGGGACTTGTCCGTGACGTTCGGGACGGTCACCTGACCGCTCGCGATCTGGATCCCGATGGTCGTCCCCTTGGGCTGCGAGGAACCGATCGCCGGGTTCGTCGCGACGACCTTGTCCTTGCCGACGTTCGCGTTGTCCGTGGTCGTCACGTTGCCGATGGTGAACCCCGCATCCGTCAGCGCGGCCCGCGCCGCCTCCTGGGACAACCCCGACACGTCGGGCACCTTCACCGAGTTCGACCCCGAGGAGACCACGATGCTGACGGTCGCGCCCTTCTGCACGGGCGTCCCGCCGGTCGGGTCGGTGCGGATGACGTTCCCGGCCTCGACGGTGTCGTTCGCCTCCTGCGTCGGGTTCGCCGTCAGCCCCGCGGCCTCGATCTCGGCCACGGCGTCGGCCTGCGTCTTGCCGTCGACGGTCGGCATCGTGACCGTCGCGGGCGTGGTCGCGGTCCCCTGCGCCCCCGACCGGCCACCGCCGCTGTCGTTCAGCAGCGCGTACCCGACCCCGCCGATCCCCAGCACCAGGGCGACGATGAGCACGATCCACGGCCAGCGCCTGCCCCGTTCCTCCGGACCGGGGGTCTCCTCGACGCGGGGCAGCGTCCCCGTCGCGGGCCCGGCGGGGACCGTCGGCGCGACGGTCGTCGCCGCCGCGGCCGCGGCGAACTTCTGCGTCGCCTGCTGCGCGGCGGGGTCGGTGAAGCTCGCCCCGCGCAGCGGCCGGCCCTCGACCGCGCGGCGCAGGTCGTCGGCGAAGTCGGCCGCGGTCTGGTACCGGTTCTCGCGGTCCTTCGACAGGGCCATGAGCACGACCTGGTCGACGGCCGGCGGGATCTGCGGCGCCAGCGCCGACGGCGGCCGCGGCTGCTCGGAGACGTGCTGGTACGCCACGGCCACCGGGGCGTCCCCGGTGAACGGCGGGCGGCCCGTGAGCACCTCGTACAGCAGGCACCCCGTGGAGTACAGGTCGCTGCGGGTGTCGACCTGCTCGCCCCGGGCCTGCTCGGGGGACAGGTACTGCGCGGTGCCCATGACGGCCGACGTCTGGGTCAGGGTCGCCGAGGAGTCGCTGACGGCCCGGGCGATCCCGAAGTCCATGACCTTGATCTCGCCCGCCGGGGTGATCATCACGTTCGCGGGTTTGATGTCGCGGTGGACGATCCCCATCCGGTGCGAGTACTCCAGCGCTGCGAGGACCCCCTCGGTGATGGACAGCGCCTCGTCGATCGACAACGGGTGGTCGGTGCGCAGCATGTCCCGCACGGTCCGGCCCTCGACGTACTCCATGACGATCCACGGCAGCTCCACGCGGGCGCCGCCGTGCTCCGTGATCGTGTCCGCGCCGGTGTCGTAGACCGCGACGATCGAGGGGTGGTTCAGCCCCGCGGCGGCCTGCGCCTCGCGGCGGAACCGCGCCTGGAACGACGGGTCGCGCGCCAGGTCCGAGCGCAGCAGCTTCACCGCGACCGTCCGCCCCAGGCGGGTGTCGCGCGCCACGTGCACCTCGGCCATGCCGCCACGACCGAGCAGGTTCCCGACCTCGTAGCGGCCGCCGAGCACGCGCGGCGCCGGCACCCCGTGGCCAGTCGTCGTGTCCGTCACTGCTCTCCCCGTCCCGTCGGATCACCCATCGAGGGCTGCTTGCATCACGGTCTTGGCCACCGGTGCGGACAACCGTCCACCGTAGGCGCTCTCGGTCGACCCGCCGTCCTCGATCACGACCGCGACGGCGACCTTCTTCTTCCCGTCGTCCGCGAACGACGTGAACCACGCGTACGGCGGCAGGCCCGTGCCGTGCTGCGCGGTTCCCGTCTTGCCGCCCACGGTCACCCCGGGGATCTGCGCGCGCGTCCCCGTGCCGTCCGAGACGACGAGCTCCATCATCTGCTGCAGCGTCTTCGCGGTGCCCGAGCTCACCGCGCGGCCCAGCT
The DNA here is from genome assembly GCF_003002055.1 of Kineococcus rhizosphaerae. Classification (NCBI taxonomy): domain Bacteria; kingdom Bacillati; phylum Actinomycetota; class Actinomycetes; order Kineosporiales; family Kineosporiaceae; genus Kineococcus; species Kineococcus rhizosphaerae. The sequence continues at coordinate 90,080 of NZ_PVZF01000011.1, read as the reverse complement.
CGCGCGGCGACGGCTGGTCGATGACGTCGGCCGTCTGGTCGGCCTCGCGGACGTCGGCGATGAGGTTCGGTTCCATGACGACCCCGTCGTTGGCGATCGCGGCGGAGACCATCGCGACCTGCAGCGGCGTCGCCAGGTCGTTGCCCTGCCCGATCGCGGAGTACGCCAGCAGCGGCCCGGCCACCTTCTCACCCGTCGGGAAGCTGCTCGTGGCCACCGAGGTCGGGATGGACAGCGACTGGCCGAAGCCGAACTTGCCCGCCTGCTCGGCGAGCTTGTCGGCGCCCAGCGTCAGGCCCAGGTCGCCGAACGCCGTGTTGCACGAGATCTTCAGCGCGTCGGCCAGCGACACCTGGTCGTTCGGGCCGCAGGCCGTGCCCTCGTCGTTCTTCAGCGTGTTGCTCGTCTGCGGCAGCGGCAGCTCCTGCGGGCCCTTCAGCAGCGTGTCCGCCGTGTAGTCGCCGCTCTCCAGCGCCGCCGCCGCGGTGATCAGCTTGAACGTCGACCCCGGCGGGTACAGCGACCCCGTCGCCCGGTTCACCATGGGGTCGTCGTCGTCCGCGTTCAGCGACGTCCACGTGCTCTGCTCGGTCTTCCCGTCGTGACTGGCGAGCCCGTTCGGGTCGTAGCTGGGGCTCGTCACCATCGCCAGCACGTCCCCGGTCTCGGGGTCGAGGGCGACGACGGCGCCCTTGCGGCCGGCCAGGGCGTCCCATGCGGCCTGCTGCACCTTCGGCTGGATCGTCAGGGTCACGTCGGCGCCCTTGGGCTTCTCCCCCGTCAGCAGCGTCGACAGGTTCCGGTAGAACAGCTCGTCGGCCGACCCCGACAGCACGTCGTTCTCGGCGCGCTCCACGCCGGACGTGCCGTAGCGCAGCGAGTAGAAGCCCGTCACCGGCGCGTACAGCTGACCCGCCGGGTAGGCGCGCTGGAACTGGTACGGGTCCTCGACCTTCGCGCTCGTCGCGACCGCCGCACCGCCCTGGACGAGGATCGCACCGCGCTCGCGGCCGAACTCGGCGTACAGCTGCCGGGAGTTGCCGGGCATCGCGTTGAGCTTGCCCGCGGAGATGAACTGGACCCACGTCGTGGAGGCGAACAGCGCGAAGAACAGGAACGCGACGACGAGGGACAACCGGCGCAGGGGACGGTTCACGCGGTCCTCACCGCCTGGGTCACCCCGGTGTCGCCGTCGGGCCCGTTGCGGACCTCCGCGGCCGGGCGCCGGGCCAGGTCCGACACGCGCAGCAGCAGCGCGACGACGATCCAGTTCGACAGCAGCGACGAGCCGCCCGCGGCGAGGAACGGCATCGTCAGACCCGTCAGCGGGATGACCCGCGTGACGCCGCCGACGACGACGAACACCTGCAGCGTCACCGAGAACGCCAGCCCCGCGGCGAGCAGCTTGCCGAAGCCGTCGCGCACCCCGATCGCCGTCCGCAAGCCGCGCTCGACGATCACGACGTACAGCGTCAGGACCGCGAACAGGCCCGCGAGCCCCAGCTCCTCGCCCAGGGAGGAGTAGATGAAGTCCGAGTTCGCGAACGGCACCGTCTGCGGGCGGCCCTCACCCAGGCCCGTGCCCGTCAGGCCGCCGTTCGCCATCCCGTACAGGCCCTGCACGAGCTGGTAGCTGGAGCCACTGCGGTTCTGCGCGGTGAACGGGTGCAACCAGATGTCGACGCGCTGCTGGACGTGACCCATCGTCGTCGCCGCGAACACGGCCGCGGCCGCGAACATCAGCAGGCCCAGGACGATCCAGGACACCCGCTCCGTCGAGACGTACAGCACCGCGACGAACAACCCGAAGAACAGCAGCGACGTCCCCAGGTCGCGCTGCAGCACCAGGATCCCGACGGCCGCGACCCACGCCAGCAGGATCGGCCCCAGGTCGCGGGCGCGCGGCAGCTGCAGGAACACGACCTTGCGGCCCGTCAGGCTCAGCGCGTCGCGGTGCACGACGAGGTACCCCGCGAAGAACACCGCCAGGCAGATCTTCGCCAGCTCCCCCGGCTGGAACGACATCGACCCCAGGTGGATCCAGATGCGCGCCCCGTTCACCGTGCGGCCCAGCCCCGGGACCATCGGCAGCAGCAGCAGGACCAGACCCGCCACGGCCGCCGTCCACGTGTACCGGCGCAGGATCCGGTGGTCGCGCACGACCACCAGCACCGCACCCGCCGCGACGATCCCCAGCGCCGACCAGACGAACTGCCGCGACGCCGACGAGGTGTCCTCGGCCACGTCGATCCGGTGGATCATCACCAGGCCGATCCCGTTGAGCAGGGTCGCGACCGGCAGCAGCATCGGGTCGGCGTGCTTGGCCCGCCACCGCAGCACCAGGTGCAGCAGCACCGCGAGCCCGCCGAGCCCACCGGCGTACGCGAACAGGTTCGGCGGCAGGGACCCGTCGACCGTCAGGCCCACCACGGCCCACGCGCCGCCGGCGATGACGACGGCCAGCAGCACCAGCGCGAGCTCGACGTTGCGCCGCGTCGTCGGGTACACGGGCAGGACGGTGGCCATCAGCCGACACCTCCGCAGTCCTCGGGCGCCACGGTCCGGGACGGGCTGGGCGCGGGGGTCGTGGTCGTGGGTGCGGTCGTGGGGGAGTCGGTGGGTGCGGCGGTGGGCGTACCGGGGGTGGGCGTGCCGGGGGTGGTCGCCGCCCGGCACGCGGCCGCGAAACCCTCCAGGTTGGACACCAGCTCCCGCGCGCTCGCCAGGCTGTTCGACGTCACCCGCGCCTCGACGCGCCGCGCCCACGTCGTCGGCAGGTCCGCCACCTGAACCGTCGTGCTCTCCAGCACGTGCGACGTCCGCACCGGCCCCACGTCCTGCGACAACCCCTGGTAGATCGCGACCGTCCCGCCGTCGGCACCCACGAAGTACTGCTGCTGGCTCCACCGCCACGCCGCCAGGCCCCCAGCGGCGAGCAGCACCACGAGCAGCAGCGGCCCCGCGACCCACCGGACGCGGCGACGGCGGCGCTCGCGGTCGGTCAGCGGACGGCGGCCGGTGCCGTCATGGTCGTCCTCCGAGTCGTCGGCGGAGTCGTCGCCGTCGTGCGCGGCCGCGCGCAGGGCCGCGGCCCGCGCGGCGGGGGTCCCCGCGGCCGACGAGCGGCGCGGCCGGTGGAACGCGGCCGCCCCCACGACCTGCGGGGTCGTGGAGGGGGCGGCGCCCACGCCCAGCTCGACGACGTCGGCGACCAGGCACGTGATGTTGTCCGGGCCGCCGCCGCGCAGGGCGAGCTCGACGAGGCGCTGGCACGTCGTGTCCGGGTCCAGGCCCGAGGCGAGGGTCTCGGCGATCGTGTCGTGGCTGACCACGCCCGACAGGCCGTCGCTGCACAGCAGGTACCGGTCGCCCGGCTTCGCCTCGCGCACCGAGACGTCGGCCTCGTCGTCGTCGCGGCCCGTCAGCACCCGCATGATCACCGACCGCTGGGGGTGCCGCTCGGCCTCCTCGGGGCTGATCCGCCCCTCGTCGATGAGGGACTGCACGTAGCTGTGGTCCTTCGTCAGCTGCGTCAGCCGCCCCTCGCGCAGCAGGTACCCGCGCGAGTCGCCGATGTGCGCCAGGACCAGCCGCGAGCCCGCGCGCAGGATCGCCGTGACCGTCGTGCCCATCCCCGCCAGGTCCGGTTCGTCCGCGACCCGGTGGCGCAGCTGCTCGTTGGACGCCTCGATGGCGTGGCGCAGGTGCTCGGCGGCGTCGTCGCTGCCGTGCGACTCACCGTCCAGGACCGACATCTCGCCGACCGCCAGGGAACTGGCGACGTCCCCGCCCGCGTGCCCGCCCATGCCGTCGGCGACGACGAGCAGGTGCGGCCCCGCGTAGCCGGAGTCCTGGTTGGTGGTGCGTCCGAGGCCGACGTCCGAGCGGGCGGCGTAGTTCAGGGCGATGGCCACGGGGCTACCTCCGGAGCTCGAGCACGGTCTTGCCGATGCGCAACGGCGTCCCGGGCTCGAAGGGGGCGGGGGTGGTCAGGCGGTCGCGGCCGAGGAACGTGCCGTTCGTGGACTGCAGGTCCTCCACGACCCAGCCGTCCCCGGTGGGGGCCGGCGTGATGCGCACGTGCTTGGTGGAGGCGTACTCGTCGTCCAGGACCAGCGTGCAGTCGCTGCCGCGGCCGATGAGGACGGGGGCCTGGCCCAGGGTCAGCGTCGTCCCGCGCAGCGAGCCCTCCGTGACCACGAGCGTCGCCCGCGGCCGGGCCGGCGGCGCCTCGACGGGGTCGCGGCGGGGCCTGGCCGCGGCGCGCTCGGTGCGGCGGGTCGTGACCCGTGTCCCGAGCAGGTCCGCGCGCAGCACCCCGACGATCGCCAGGACGAACAGCCACAGCACGACGAGCAGCCCCAACCGCAGGACGGTGAGGGTCAGTTCGCTCACGGACGACGTCCCGTCACGTCCAGGCCTCGTCCCGCCGGGCGGAGTGGAAGACGAGCTTGCTGCGGCCCACCGTGATGACCGCCCCGTCCCACAGGTCCAGCGAGGAGACCCGGTCGCCGTCGACGAACGTGCCGTTCGTGGAGCTCAGGTCCGACAACCGCGCCCCGCCGGGGGCGACGCGGATCTCGGCGTGCCGGCGCGAGACGCCCGGGTCGTCCAGGACGACGTCGGCGTCCGAGCCGCGGCCCAGGACCGTCACGGCCTCCGTCAGCACGTACCCGCGGCCGTCGACCTCCAGGCGCGGCCGGCCGGCCTGGTCCGTCTTCGGGGTGGACGGCGCGATGCGGCCCTTGACGGTGGAGGACAGGACGCGGAAGACGCCCGTCTCCAGGTCGTCGGACTCGTGGAACCCCACCCGCACCGGGCCGACGAAGCTGTACCGCTGCTTCTCGGCGTGCTGGGTGACGGCCGCGACGAGCTCGTCGGCGAGGGTGTCCTGCCAGGACGCGATCTTGTCGTGGTCGGCGGGGCCGAGCTCCACGATGAAGCTGTTGGGCACGAGCGTGCGGCCGCGGGACAGCACCGCCGCGCGGTCGTCGAGCTCGCGGCGCAGGGCGCTGGCGACCTCCACCGGCTGCACCTCGCTGCGGAAGGCCCGGGCGAACACACCGTTGACGGCCCGTTCCACGCCACGCTCGAAGCGGTCGAGCACTCCCACGTCGAGCCTCCTCCCGAGATCCCGCTGGTGCCTCCAGCCCGGCAATCGTAGCCGGGGACCCCCTGCCCGCCCGTGGAGCGCGGGTGCGCGGACGTGGAGGTGGCGTGAGGGCCACCCGTGAGCTGGTACGGTTGCTCTCAGCACGCGCGAGTGGCGGAATAGGCAGACGCGCACGGTTCAGGTCCGTGTGCCCGAAAGGGCGTGGGGGTTCAACTCCCCCCTCGCGCACGTGTGGCGAAGGCCCCGGTCAGCAGACCGGGGCCTTCGTCGTTCCCGGGGGTGGCGCGGCTGGGTCGGACCGTTGACGCATCGGTACGAACCTTCGGTACCGACGCGTCAACGGTCCAACCCCCGAGCCCGCCCGTCCTGACGCCCCTCAGACCTCGGCGGGCAACCGCATGGCCTTGCGCAGCGTCGCGAGCCCGCGGCTCGCGTTCACCCGCACCGCCCCCACGCTCATGTCGAGGACGTCGGCGATCCGCTCGTCGGCCATCTCGTCCAGGTAGCGCAGCGCGACGACCGAGCGCTGCTTGGTCGGCAGGGTCCGGACGGCGGCCAGCAGCGCATCGCGGTCCAGGAACCGCTGGTTCGCGTCCGCCGCCTCCGAAGCGGGCAGGTCCTCCGGAGCGAGGGGGTCCTCGCGCCGGACCGCCCGCCGCCAGAACGACGTGCTCTCGTTGACGAGCATCCGGTTCACGTAGGCGACGGGGTCGTCGGCCTTCGCGATCCGGCCCCACTTCAGCAGCGCCTTGGCCAGGACGTCCTGCACGACGTCCTCGGCGTCGGCGGGGTTGCGCAGCAGGCCGCGCGCGAGGCGCTGCAGCACGGGGCCGCGGACCGCGACGAACGCCTCGTAGTCCAGGTCAGCCACCCAGCACCGCGTCCAGCCCGCCGACCGCCAGGTCGGCCACCGTCGAGGACAACCCGTCGGGGGTCGCCCGCACCAGGGTGGCGGACACGTCCACCACCACGCCGTCGCGTTCCACGACGCCGCGAACGCGGTACAGGGTGCCGCCCTTCCCGTCGACGTCCTCCTGCTCCACCGCGTACGCGGTGACGAGGTCGTCGGGCCCGGTGCTGCCGTCCCCGACGATCGTCCACGGGCCCGTCTCCTGCGCCGACGCCGCGCACGAGGCCGCCTGGTCGCGGGCCGTCTGCACGTACGCGACGGCGCCGTCCGCCGAGAACCGGCGGACCGACTCGGTCACGCCCTGGCGCGAGGCCGTCTCCGTCCAGTTCGCCGTCCGCCCGCCCAGCAGCGGGGCCGCCGCGAACGGCACGTCGGTGCACAACCCGGCGTTCACGTCCCCTCCCGCGACCTCCACCGCGTCCGGCTGGCGCACCGCCCCCGGCAGCACGGCCGCCACCGTCGCGTCCGGCAGCACCTGCGCCGCGTCGACGGGGGTCCCGGACGTCGTCGGGTCCGCGGCGACGACCGTCGTGCGCGAGGTGCCCCCCGGCAGCCCCCCGTTCACGCCAACCCCGACCGGGACCGCGACCAGGGCCAGGGCCAGCACGGCGACCCCCGCCCGGCGCCGGGTGCGGATCCTCGCCGCCCGCCGCCGCGACCCCGCGAGCAGCTCCTCGGTGCCCAGCGGGTGGTCGGCCGGGTCGTACCGGCGCAACGCCGCCACGAGCGGATCGTCCTCCACACCCCTCACCTCTCCTTCGCCTGCTCTGAGGACGCCGTCGGGGCCCGTTCTGTTGCACGGACGGGGAAGAGTTCGCGCCGGCCCCGGGTTCGACCCGGCATGACGGACGACGCGCTCCTGGACCTGGTCGGCTCCACCCGCAACAGCGTCCTGGTGACGCTCAAGCGCGACGGCCGCCCGCAGCTGTCGAACGTCACCCACCACTACGACCCCGACCGTCGCCTCGTGCGCGTCTCGGTCACGGCCGACCGGGCGAAAGCGAGGAACCTCGAACGCGACCCGCGGGCCAGCCTGCACGTCACGAGCGCGGACTTCTGGAGCTGGGTCGTCGTCGAGGGCGGCGCCACGCTGTCACCCGTCGCCGCCCGCGAGGACGACGAGACCGTCGATGAACTGGTCGACCTCTACCGGGCGCTCCTGGGCGAGCACCCGGACTGGGACGACTACCGCCGCGCGATGGTGCGCGACCGTCGCCGCGTCGTGCGGTTGCCCGTCGGGCGGGTCTACGGGCAACTGCCCGGCTGAACGACCCGATAGCGTCGGCGCATGGCCGTCATCCACCGGGCGCAGCTGACGCCGACCAAGCTCGAGGCGATCGTGGACTGGCTGCCGTCGCAGCCGTGGGGCGGTCCCGTCGGCGACGAGGCCGCCGTCGCGGGCCGGTTCCGGTTCGACGACCCGGCGGGGGAGGTCGGCGTCGAGACCCTGCTGGTGCGCGTCGGGGACCGCGTCCTGCAGGTGCCGCTGACGTACCGGGGGGCACTGCTGGAGGGGGCCGGGGAGTTCCTCGTGACCGAGATGGACCACTCCGTCCTCGGCCGCCGGTGGGTCTACGACGCCGCGGGCGACCCCGTCTACGCCGACACGGTCCGCCGGGCGATCGCCACGGGCGGCCACGAGGCGGACCTGCAGCACGCCGTCGACGGCCGGTTCGAGCCCGGGTCCAAGGAGGGGTTCGCCGTCGGCAGCGGGTCCGCGGCGGACTCGCCGACCGTGAGCGCCGTCCGCGTCCGCACGCAGGGGGCGCTGACGACGATCGCGACGGGGCACGGTGACCTGGTCCTGCTGCGCGAGGTGGGGGCGGCCGCGCCGGCGGGAGAGACCCTGACCGGGACGTGGGGCGACGGCGACCCGCAGGTGCTGGTCGTGCTCACCGACTGACCCGGGATGCGGAAACGGCACGTTGCCTCCGCGGTCCCGTTCATCGGGACCGCGGAGGCAACGTGCCGTTTCGGGCGACCGCTCTCAGGTCAGCGGGGGAGGGTGAAGGACCCCACCAGCTCGTTCAGTTCCGCGGCGGTGCGCGAGACCTCCCCGGCGGTGGTCGCCGTGTGCGTGGCCCCCGACGTCGTCTGCTCGGCCGAGGCGGCGATCCCGGAGATGTTCGCCGCGATCTCCTGACTGCCGGTGGACACCTCCGTCACGTTGCGGACCATCTCACTGGTCGTCGCGGACTGCTGCTCCACCGCGGCGGCGATGGTGGCCTGCAGCCCGTCGATGCGGGCGATGACCTCGGTGATCTCAGTGATCGCCGCCGCCGCCGAGGCCGCGTCGGTCTGGGTGGCGGCCACGCGCCCCACGATCTCCTCAGTGGCCCGCGCGGTCTGCTGGGCCAGTTCCTTGACCTCCCCGGCCACCACCGCGAAACCCTTGCCCATCTCCCCGGCCCGGGCCGCTTCGATGGTGGCGTTCAAGGCGAGCAGGTTGGTCTGCTCGGCGATGGAGGTGATGAGCTTGACCACGTCACCGATCTCACGGGAGGACGCGCTGAGGCGGTCCAGGGTCTCCCCGGCCGTGCTCGCGGCGGCGACCGCGGAGGCGGCGGTGGCCGAGGCGTCGGCGGTGGAGGTGGCGATCTCGCGGATGGCCGAGCTCATCTGGTCCCCGGCGGCGGCCACGGTGCCGATGTTGGCGCTGATCTCCTCGGTGGCCGCCGAGACGACCTGGGCCTGGGTGGAGGCCTCTTCGGCACCGGAGGACAGCTGGGTGGCCACGGCGTTGAGTTCCTCGCTGGAGGCGGCCAGGGTGCCGGCGTTGCCGGCGATGCGGCGCATGGTGGTGGTCAGGCGCTCCAGGGTGGCGTCGACGGCGGCGGCGAGCTGACCGACCTCGTCCTTGGAGGCGATGCCGACGCGCTGGTCCAGGCGGCCTTCGGCCAGGCCCCGCACGACGGTCAGGGTGCGGGCCAGGGGCGCGGAGACCGAGCGGGCCACGATGACGGCCACGACCGCGGCCACGACCAGGGCGATCGCGCCGATGACGATCAGCAGCATCACCGCCGCGTGGTAGTCCGAGGACCCCTTGGCGGCCATGTCCTTGGCGGCCTGCTGCTCGATGCCGTCGATCTTGTCGAGCTCGGCGAAGACGTTCTTGGTGATCGGGGTGGTCGTCTTGGTCCGGTAGTCGATGAAGCTCTTGACGTCCCCGGCCTTCGCGAACGTCACGAGTTGCTGGCGCTTGTCGCGGTAGTCCGCGACGAGGGTCTCGACCTGGGCGCGGTCGGTCGCCGACGCGGCGGGGCCGGTCGCCTGGTACGCCTTCCACGCGTCGTCGTAGGCGGTGTCGTCGGTCGCCATCTGCTGCAGGGCGGCGTCGGTGGCGTCCGGGCCCTGGGCGAGCGCTGCGTTGGCGATGTCCTGGCGCAGGGTCGCGTAGGCGAACTTGACCTTCGCGATGGTGCTGACCGAGGCGATGCCGGAGGTGGACATCGTGGACAGGTTGGCCTGCGAGGCGCCGAGGCGGTTGATCCCGAGCACCACCACGAGGACGAGCAGGACGCACACCACGCCGAAACCGGCGAAGAGCTTGGAGGCGACGTTCAGGTCGCGGAGTCGGTTCACGGGGGGCCTCTCGGGGACGGGCGCAAGACGGGGGTGACGTCTTCTAGATCGGTCCGAACGGGTGACGACTTGAGCCCCCTCCCGGTCGGCGTGTCCTTGCGCCCGGACCGGCCCCGCCCGGAGACTGGCCGTGATCAAGGACGGTCGCTGGGGACCGTCCGAGGACAGGAAGGCTCTCCATGCCGCAGGTCGTCTCCTTCGGGGCGCACATCGCCGACGCGCTCGGCTGGCCGTTCACGCAGGTCCCCCCGGGGCAGCAGCTCGCGATCCTGGAGCAGATCCGGTTCACCGTCGCCGGGACCGCCGCCGCGCCGTCGGTGAACCTGGCCAAGCTCGGCGTCGACGTCGCGACCGTCGGCCGGGTCGGGGCGGACACCATCGGCGACTTCGTCCGCACGACGATGGACGGGTACGGCGTCGACACGACCCACCTGGTCACCGACCCGGTGCTGCAGACCTCCGCGAGCCTGCTGCCCATCCGCGCCGACGGGTCCCGCCCCGCGCTGCACGTCATCGGGGCCAACGCGGGGCTGCGCGAGGACGACGTGCCGTGGGACGTCGTCGCGCAGGCGCAGGTCTTCCACCTCGGTGGGCTGTTCGTGCTGCCCGGCGTCGACGGGGAACCCGCGGGCCGCATCCTGGCGCGGGCCAGGGAGCTGGGCCTGACGACGACGGTCGACCTGCTCGCCAGCCCGCGCCCCGACGCCCAGGACCTGCTCGCGCCCGTCCTGCCGCACGTCGACTTCCTGCTGCCCAACGTCGAGGAGGCCGGCTGGATCACGGGCCGGGAGGACTACGACGAGATCGCCCGCTGGTTCCACGACCGCGGGGTCGGGACGACGCTGCTGACCCTCGGCGGTGACGGCGTCCACGTCGCGCGTGCCGGCGAGCGCGGGACGGTCCTGCCCGCCTTCGCCGTCGACGTCGTCGACAGCACCGGCTGCGGGGACGCGCTCACCGCCGGGTTCGTCTCCGGCCTGCTGGACGGGCTGGACCTGCACGCGGCCGCCGAGCGGGGACTGGCGTGCGGGAGCCTCGTCGCGACGGGCCTGGGCTCCGACGCCGGGATCGTGGACCTCGCGCAGGTCGAGGAGTTCGCGCGCAGCACGCCGCGGGCTGCGGTGGCAGGCTGAGGCCATGGGTCTCATCGCCGTCACCGGAGCCACCGGCCAGATCGGGGGCCGGGTGGCCCGCGGTCTCGCGGCGGCCGGTGCGCCGCAACGCCTCGTCGTCCGCGACCCCTCCCGGGCACCCGACCTCGACGGGGCGGACGTGCGGGTGGCGACCTACGGCGACGGCGAGGCCCTGCGGCACGCCCTCGACGGCGCCGACGTCCTGCTGTTCGTCTCCGGGTCCGAGGACGCCCACCGCCTCGACCAGCACCGGACCGTCACGGAGGCCGCGGCCGCCGCCGGGGTCCGCCGCGTCGTCTACACCTCGTTCCTGGGGGCCTCACCGGAGTGCACCTTCACCTTCGCGCGCGACCACGCCGCGACGGAGCAGATGCTGACGGCGGCCCGGTTCGAGACGACGTTCCTGCGCGACTCCTTCTACCTCGACGTCCTGCCGGAGTTCGTCACCGACGGCGCCCTGCGCGGACCGGCGGGCACGGGACGCGTCGGGGCCGTCGCCCGCGCCGACGTCGCCGAGGTGGCGCTCGCCGCGGTCCTCGACGAGAGCCACGCCGGGCGCAGCTACGACCTCACGGGACCGCAGGCGCTGTCCTTCGCCGAGATCGCCGCGACCCTGTCGGCGGTCGGCGGGACACCCGTCGCGTTCGTCGACGAGACGGTCGAGGAGGCCTACGCCTCCCGGTCGGGTTTCGGTGCGCCGCAGTGGATGCTCGACGGCTGGGTGAGCACGTACACGGCCGTCGCGAGCGGTGAGCTGGACGTCGTGACCGACGTCGTCGAGGCCGTCACGGGCCACCCCGCCCGCACCCTCGAGGACGTCCTCAGGGGACGCTGAGCGAGCGGGTGAGGACGCGGTCGCGCCCGGCGTCCTTCGCGGCGTAGAGCAACCGGTCGGCCTGCCGCAGCAGGTCCTCGGCCGGCGGAGCGTCGGTGCTGCGCGTCAGGACCCCGCCGATGGACAGGGTGACCCGCAGGTCGGGGGCGATGTCCGCCCACGACGTCTGCGACACCGTGCGGCGCAGGCGGTCCAGCCGCTGCTGCAGCCCGTCGGCGAGGTGGTCGACCCGTTCGGGGGCGGGCAGGACGCAGACCAGCGCGAACTCCTCCCCGCCGATGCGGGCCAGCACGTCGCGGCGGCGGACCTCCTCGCGCATGACCTCCGCGAGCCGGCGCAGCACCCGGTCGCCGACGGCGTGGCCGAAGGTGTCGTTGACGCGCTTGAAGTGGTCGACGTCCAGCAGGCAGACGCACACCCAGTCGCGTTCGCCCAGCCCGGCGAGCAGGTCGGGCAGCGTCGCGTCGAACGAGCGGCGGTTGTCCAGCCCGGTCAGCGGGTCCTCGTGGGCCTGCCGGCCCAGCGCGACGGCCTGCGAGCGCAACCGCTGGATCTCGAACGTCTGACCGAGCAGGCGGGCCCGCACCTGCGCGGTCTGGGTGCGTTGCCGCGTCTCGAGCTCGTGGAAGCACCGGTAGGAGTCCAGGGCCTCGCGGAACCGGCCGAGCTCCTCGTGGCACCGTGAGCTGAGCTGGTGCGCGCGGACCAGGACGGTCGCGTCGGTGAGTTCCTCGGCGAGCCGGACGACCTCGCCGAACCGGTCCAGGGCCTCGGCGAAGTCCTTGCGCCGAAAGGCGTCCATCGCGAAGGCGTCCAGCACGCCCAGTTCCAGGCTGCGGTAGCCGTGGGTGCGGCTGAGCTCCATCGACGCCCGCAGCGTCGGGTGCGCGACGTCGAGGTCGTCCAGGTACGTCGACAGGCTCCCGGCGTTCAGCAGCGACAGCGCCTGCCGGTAGGGGTTGCCCGCTTCCTCGGCCAGGGTCAGCGCCTCCCGAGCCAGCTCGACCCCGCGGCGCAGTTCGCCCGCGGGGACGTCCTGCCCGGCGTAGGCCATCTGCAGCACCAGGTCGGCCGTGTTCGTCAGCAGGCAGAACCGGGTCTCGCTGGAGACGTCCCCCGACCCCAGTTCCGCGGCGGCCCGGTCGAACAGGTCGGCGGCCTCGTCGAAGTCGCCCATGGCCGAGCGGATCGTCCCGGCCCGGTTGAAGGTCCCGGACCGCAGTTCGGGGTCGGCGACGGCGGCGACCCGCTCGATGCTGCGCTCGATCGCCTCCAGGGCCTCCTCGAACAGGGCCAGGTTCAGGTACGCGAACGAGAGCAGGTTCAGCGCGTCGACCTGCCCGGGCCGGTCGCCGAGCCGCTCGGCGACCAGGACCGCGTCGCTGCCCGCGCGGGCGGAGTCCTCCAGGTCGCCCAGGCGCAGCGCCTGGTTGCAGACCAGCCGCAGCGCCTCGGCCAGGGAGCGGTCGTCGCGGGCGTCGGTGGCCAGGGCGACGGCCTCCTCGGCCAGCCGCCGGCCCTCGCGGTAGTCCCCGCGGGTGCGCGCCTCCTCCGAGCGCAGCAGGAGAGTCGAGGTGTCCGGCACCTCGTGCACCTGCGCGTCCGCCCCCGGTCCCGTCAGCACAGGGACAGCATCGACCACCCACCGGGCACCTTGACAGACCCCCACCCGGTTGGATCACCCCTAGTGTGCACGGGTGCCGGATCTGCGGGAGACCCTCGAACGCCTCGACGGCGCCCCCTACGCGCGCTACCGGTCGCTGACGGGACGGGACTTCGAGCTCGCCCCCGGCGTCGGCGCGGTCCTGCGGCACGGGCAGGCCGACCCGTACGCCCCGCCGTCGCGCTGGGAGGTCCGCTGCACCCGCACGCCCTTCGCCGCGCTCGACGTGGGGAACCCCGTCCGCCGCCGAGCCCTGGCCTCGTTCCTCGCCCGGTCCGCCGCCGCGGTGCGCAGCCCGTTCCGCATCGACGCCGGAGGCCAGGAGGTGGTGCAGCGCAGCAGCGTCGAGGTGCTGGCCGACGCCTCGACCGTGCTGCGCCCGGCCTACCACCTGCCCGGTCCGCGCCGCCGCGTCGACGGGTACGGGGCCGCCGCCGACCTCGCCGGCGACCTGCCCCGCCTCGTCCTCGACCACGTGCTCGGCGTCGACCTCGACGAGGCCCGCGCCTTCGTCGACGCCGTCGAGGACGCCGACCACCTGCGGTCCCTGCTGCCGGGCCTCGGGCTCGTCGCCTTCGTCGCCGACGGGTCCGTGCTGCCCCGCGCCAGCGGCGTCGACGACCACCCGCTGCCCGGGGCGGTGCCCTTCACCTCCCCGGACTCGCTGCGCGTCGAGGTCGACCTGCCGCACGCCGGCCGCGTGCCCGGGATGGGCCTGCCGACGGGGGTGAGCGTCGTCGTCGGCGGCGGGTTCCACGGCAAGTCGACCCTGCTGCGCGCCCTGGAGGCCGGGGTCCACGACCACGTCCCCGGCGACGGGCGCGAGCTCGTCGTCACCGACCCCGGCGCCGCCGCGATCCGCGCCGAGGACGGGCGGGCCGTGACCCGCGTCGACGTCGGCGCCTTCGTCTCGGGCCTGCCCGGGGGCCTCGACCCGCGCGACTTCTCCACCGCCGACGCCTCCGGGTCCACCTCCCAGGCCGCCGCGACGCTGGAGGCCCTCGAAGCCGGCGCCCGCGTCCTGCTCGTCGACGAGGACACCGCCGCCACGAACCTCATGGTCCGCGACGCCCGCATGCAGGAACTCGTCGCCAAGGCCTCCGAACCGCTCAACCCGTTCGTCGACCTCGTCCGCTCCCTCGCCGACGACCACGGCGTCTCCACCGTCCTCGTCGTCGGGTCCTCCGGCGACTACCTGGACGTCGCCGACCGCGTCCTGCTCATGGAGTCCTACCGCTGCACGGACGTCACGGACCGGGCGCGCGAGGTCGCCCGGCGTCCCACGGGCCGCGTCGCCGAGGCCGGGACCTTCCCCGCCGTCCGCGCCCGCGTCCCCGACCCCCGCAGCGTCGACGCCACCGCGAAGGGGAGGCGGCGGGTCTCCGCCGTCGGCACCGACACGCTGCGCTTCGGCGAGCACGACGTCGACGTCCGCGCCGTCCGCCAGTTCACCGACGCCGCCCAGGTCACCGGCGCCGGTCTCGCCCTCGACCACGCCGTCGCCGCCGGCCACCTCGACGGCCGCCGCACCCTGCCCGAGGTCCTCGACCTGCTCGACGCCGACCTCGCCGGGCCCGTCGCCGGCTGGACGGGCGGCGCCCCCGCCGACGTCGCCGTCCCCCGCCGCCACGAGGTCGCCGCCGCCCTCGACCGGCTGCGGGCGCTGCGGGTCCTCGCCCTGCGCCCCGACGGAACGGCACGTTGACCCAGCGGTCCCGGTCAAAGGGACCGGGGATGGAGCCGGCGCGCAGCGCCGGACAACGTGCCGATACCGCCCCGGCCACGCGTAGGGGCACGTCGGCTCAACGGTCGCGGTGAAAGCGACCGGGGATGGAGCCGGCGCGCAGCGCCGGACAGCGTGCCGGAACCCCCCGACCGGCCCTGACCCGATCGGGCGAGCGAGGACGGGCACCTGCGGGCCGATGACCCACGGGTGAGGTCAGGTCGGGGGTCCACCCGCGTGCGGGGGGCGGGGCTGCTCGTCGGCGCCGCCGCCGCCGGGCTCTCCGTGCTGCCCGGGACCCCGCGCGCGGCCGCGGCCCTGGTGTGCCTGGCCCAGCTGTGCGCCCTGGCCGTGCTCGTCGCCCGCCCCCGCGGGATCGACGACGAGGTCTCGACCTGGCGGTGGTGGTCGCTCGCGGTCGGCGTGCTCACCGTCTCCCCTGTCGTCGACCTCCTCCCGGGCGCCGGCACCGGGCACGCGCTCGGTCTCGCCGTCGTCGCCGCCACCCCGCTCGTCTACGGGGCGCTCGTGCGCTGGAACCGCTTCCGCACCTACGTCTCCGACCCCGGGGACTGGCTCAACGGCCTCAGCGCGATCAGCGCCCTCACCGCCGCGACCCTCGTCCTGAACCGGTGGTTCGTCCTCCTGCCGCCCACGTGGTCCGCGTGGCGGATCCACCTGACGCTGCTGGTCTTCGCCTCGGTCGTCATCCTGCTCGGCACCGCGGCCACCGTGTGCTCCATCGGCGGGCTGATCCGCGACCCCCGGTCCTGGCTGGTCATCGCCACCCTCGCCGGCCTCGCCGTCCTCAGCGCCACCGTGCGCGGCGGCCCGCACGACCTCACCCGCGCCCAGCTCGGCTGGACCCTGGCCAGCCTCGCCGTCGCCGGCGCCTCGGCCCTGCGCAGCCGCACCCGCCCCGTCCCGGCCACCAGCCAGGCCCCCGCCGTCGGGGCCCTCGTCGTGCTCGCCCTCGCCGTCGCCGTGCTCGCCCTCGACGGCGGCCGGCAGGGGTGGGCCCCCACGGCCTACGCCGCCGCCGCCGTCGCCGGGATCAGCGTGCGCGTCGTCCGCCTCGTCCGCGAGCTCGCCCACCTCGCCGAGTCCCGGCGCCAGGCCCTGACCGACGAGCTGACGGGCGCCGGCAACCGGCGCGCCCTGCTGCAGGCGCTCGACCTCGTCGTCGAGTCCCGCCGCGCCGCCGCGCTCCTGCTCATCGACGTCGACCGCTTCAAGGAGGTCAACGACCGGCAGGGCCACCACGCCGGCGACGCGCTGCTGCGGCGCATCGTCACCGCCGTCCGCAAGACCACGCCGGCCGACGCCGTCGTCACCCGCATCGGCGGTGACGAGTTCGCCGTGCTGCTGCCCGGCCGCGACGAGGCCCAGGCCACCACGATCGGCCACGCCGTCCACGACGCCGTCGTCCACTTCGCCGAGGTCGGGCTGTCCGTCGGTGTCCGCTCCGCACCCGCCGGTGCCGTCGACCCCGACCGGCTCCTGCAGCAGGCCGACACCGCCATGTACGCGGCCAAGACCAGCGGCGGCGGGGTCAGCGTCTACGACTCCGAGGTCGACGCCGGGCTGCGCGACCGGGCCGCGCTGGCCGCCGACGTCCGGCGCCTGCTCACCGGTGACGGGCACCGCGTGGAGCGCGAGGTCGTCGTCCACTACCAGCCGCAGGTCGACGTCGTCACCGGTCGCGTCGTCGGCGTGGAGGCCCTCGTCCGCTGGCAGCACCCCGACCGCGGGCTCCTGCCGCCCCTGGTGTTCCTGGACCTCGTCGAGGAGCAGGGCCTCATGGAACGGCTCACCGTCCACGTCCTGCGCCGCGCCACCCGCGAGGCCGCCGGCTGGCAGCACGACGGTGTCCCGCTGCGCATCTCCGTCAACCTGTCGGCGAGCTCGCTGACCCACCCCGACCTGCTGCCCGTCGTCGACGACCTCCTCGCCGCCACCGGTCTCGTCCCGGGGCGCCTCGTCCTGGAGGTCACCGAGACCACGCTCATGGCCGACCCGGACCTGGCGCTCGCCGTCACCCACGGCCTGACCCGCCGCGGGGTGCAGCTGAGCATCGACGACTACGGCACGGGGTACTCCTCGCTGGCCTACCTGACGGACCTGCCCGCGACGGAGCTGAAGCTGGACCGCGCCTTCACCGCGCGCGTGCTGGCCGAACCGCGCACGGCGCAGATCGTCGAGGCTACGGTGGCGCTGGCGCACCGGCTGGGGCTGCGCGTCGTGGCGGAGGGGGTCGAGGACGAGGCCACCCGCGCGGTGCTCGGCGGCCTCGACGTCGACGAGACGCAGGGGTACCTGCACTCGCGGCCGCTGCCGCCGGCCGACCTCGCGCGGTGGCTGGCCGCGCTGCCGCCGCCTGCTCAGTTCGTGCGGGCGGAGTTCCGCGAGGTCTGAGCGGGGACGGACCCCGTGGAGCCCCGGCCCTGCAGACCCTGCGGGCCACCGCCGGGGAACTGCCCCCGCTGCCACTGCCGTCCGGTTCCGGAGCCCGGGAACTGCCCGCCGCCGGGGAACTGCGTCTGCCGGGTCCCGGTGCCCGCGGAGTCCCCCCGGGTCGCGGCGTACGCGACGCCGCCCGTCAGGCCCGTGACGACGACGACCGTCGCGATGGCGACGACCGGCTTCTGCCACCACCGGCCCGCGGGCGGGGTGGGGATCTGCTCGGTGACGGTCTGGCTCACAGGTGGCTCCTCGGACGCGGTGCGCACCGTCCTCAGCGGACGGTGCACACCGACGGTCGGCAGCGGTCCTGTGAACGCGCCCAGGACGCGCTCAGATCCCGGTGGGAGTCACGTGTCGAGGGTGCGGGTGGTCTCACCGGTCTGGCGGGCGAGGAGGTCGCGGATCTCGGTGAGCAGCAGGACGTCCTCGGTGGGAGCCTTGGGCGCCTCGACCTCGCCCTTCTTGCGCAGGGCCAGCAGGCGGTTCACCGGCAGCACGATGACGAAGTAGACGGCGGCGGCGATGATGAGGAAGTTGATGATCGCGCCGATGATCGCACCGAACTTGAACTCGGCCCCGTTGAGCGTGACGATCCACAGGTTCTCGGTGTTCGGAGCCCCGCCGATGGCCGCGATGAGCGGGGTGATGAGGTTGTCGACGATCGACGTGATGATCCCCGAGAACGCCGCCCCGATGACCACCGCGACCGCGAGGTCGATGACGTTGCCCCGCAGGATGAAGTCCTTGAACCCGTTGACGACCTTCACAGCGTTCCTCCTCGGACGGGGTGCGACGACGTGCTGAACCCTAGGCCCCGCGATCACGGTCGGGCCAGGATCACGCTCGTCGGGCTCGGCGCGGCGGGAGCGTCCCTGGCCTGGCGGCTGCTGGACGCGGGGATCCCTTTCGAGGTCGTCGAGGCCCCGGCGGGCGCCGCCGAGCGCAGCCCGGAGCGGACGTGGAGCACCTGGGGCGCCGCGGGTCCGGGGCCGTTCGGGCACCTCGTGCGAGCGAGCTGGCCGCGCGTGCGCGTCGTCGGGACGGACGGCGCGACCGTCACCGCGGACCTCGGCGGGTGGCGCTACCGGAGCCTGCACTCCACCGACCTCGACCGCGCGGTCCGCGAGCGCCTGGCCCGCGCCGGGGTGCCCGTGCACGAGCGGGTCCTGACGGGCCGGCCGCCGGTACCCGCCGTCGACACCCGGCCCGTGCCCGTCCCCACGACGGGCCGGACGCTGCTGTGGCAGCACTTCCTGGGCCACCGGGTCCGCACGGCCCGTCCGGCGTTCGACGTGCGGACGGCGACGCTGATGGACTTCCGCACGCCGCAGCCGGCCGGGGGCGTGGCCTTCGGCTACGTCCTGCCGACGTCGGCGACGGAGGCGCTGGTGGAGTACACCGAGTTCTCACCGGGGCTGCTGACGCCCGGGCAGTACGCGGCGAGGTTGAGGGAGTACCTGCAGCGCAGCGGGATCGGGACCCACGAGGTGCTGGGCGTGGAGACGGGCGTGATCCCCATGACGGACGCGGCGTTCCCGGCCTCCGAGCCGGGGGTGCTGCGCTGGGGGGCGGGGGCGGGCTCGATCCGGCCGTCGACGGGGTACTCGTTCAGCACGCTGCAGCGGCAGGCGGACGCGATCGTCGCGCGGTGGCCGGACCTGCGGCTGCCGCCCCCGCACCGGCGCCGTCACCTGCTGATGGACTCCCTCGTCCTGCGGGGGATGGCCGAGGGCCGGCTGGGGGCGCGGTTCTTCGTGGACCTGTTCGCGCGCAACCCGGTGCAGCGGGTGCTGGGGTTCCTGGACGGGACGACGAGCCCGGCGCAGGACCTGGCGCTCATGGCGACGTCCCCGCGCGCGGACATGCTCGCGCTGGCCCTCGCCCACTCCCTCCCGCGATCGAGGGGTCCCGCGGCGTGATCGAGGACTCACCGGTCCTCGATCACGCCGCGGGACCCCTCGATCGCGGTGAGGGGGTCAGACGCTGAGGACGGCCTCGACGTCGAGTTCGAGGTCGACCTTGTCGGCGACGACGAGCCCGCCGTTGTCGAGCTTGGCGTCGAAGCTGATGCCGAAGTCGCGGCGGTCGATGCGGCCCTTGGCCGAGAAGCCGACGCGGGTGCCGCCGTAGGCGTCGGGGCCGAAGCCGGAGACCTCGACGGTCAGGGTGACGGGACGGGTGACGCCCTTGATCGTCAGGTCGCCGACGAGCACGAAGTCGTCACCGTCGTGGGTGAGGGAGGTGGAGCGGAACGTGGCGGTGGGGTGGGTCTCGACCTCGAAGAAGTCACCGCTCTTGATGTGGCCGTCGCGGGCCTCGTTGAACGTGGTGATGGTGGTGACGTCGACCTCGGCGGTGACGGTCGAGGCGGTGGGGTCCTCGGCGGTCACGATCTGGCCGGACACCGAGCCGAGGCGGCCGCGGACCTTGCTGACGGCCATGTGGCGGACGGTGAAGGACACCTCGGAGTGCGTCTCGTCGATGGTCCAGGTGCCGGCCTGGTAGCCGGGGACCGCGGGCAGGCCGCTGGGGGCCGTCGCAGTGGCCGTGGCCGTCGTTCCCTCGTCGTTCTTGGTCTTGCCGCCGAACCAGCCCATCGTGACCTCCGGTAGATGTTTGCAGCTTCAACTGCTCACCACCGACGGTACGCCGAAGTTGTTCAACCTGCAAGTACCTGGGTCAGACGACGGTTCCCCGCTCGAAGAACCACGTCACCACGAGCGCCCCGGGGTCGACGTCGCCGCGCACGGCGGTGTGCCGGGTCCCGTCGGCCGCGGCCCGGTACGCCGCGTTCAGCGCCGCGACCGCCGGCACGCCCGCGACGTCCGCCCCGCCGAGGGCCTCCGCGGCCGGGGCCATGGCGTCGACGAGGGAACCCGCCCCCGGCGCGGGTCCCCCCGCCCGCTGGACGGCGAGCAGGCCGGTCCGGGCGGCCTCGGCGAACTCGTGCGTCCCCGCGGACCGGTCGCACGAGCGGGCGAACTCGGCGAACCACGGGGACAGCAGCGCCGGCACCCCCGGGACGGCGGCGAACCCGCGGGACACCGCCGCGAACACCTCGCCCGTCGAGTCCGGCGCGTCCTGGCGCAGGACCTCGTCGGTGGCCTCCGCCGCCGCCTCCAGCTCGGGCCCCAGGCCGTGCAGCTCCTGCGCCCGCGTCCGGAGCTGGTGCTCGAAACCGCGCCACCACAGCAGCACGCGCCGCACGTCCAGGTCGGCGGCCCGGGTGCCCGCGACCGGGACGACCCGGCGGCCGGCCTCGCGCAGTTCCAGCTCGTCCAGGGCCGGCACCGCAGCGGGGGCCTGCGTGGCTCTCGTCGCCGTGGTCACTCGTTGCTTCACGGTCCACCGCCTCGTCCTCGAGGGTGCGCCGGGTGTCGCGGCGCCTGGGGAGTGAGCCTGGCACGCGGCCGGGGGGACCGCCAGCCGTAGTGTGGCGCCGTGACCGTGCTGCTGCGCAGGCCCGCCGAGGCCGACTGGGAACGGTGGCGCGACCTGCGGTTGCGCATGCTGGCCGACACCCCGCAGGCCTTCGCCGAACGGCTCGAGACCGCCCGCGGCCACGACGAGGCCGAGTGGCGCTTCCGGTGCCGGCGGACGTGGGAACCGGGCAGTTTCACGGTCGTCGCCGAGGACGCGGCGAGCGGTGAGTGGGTCGGCACGATGGGGGCGTTCACCGACCCGCGCCAGGGTCTGTTCCTGGTCTCGGTCTACGTCGATCCCGGGCACCGCGGGAACGGGCTCGCCGACCGGTTGCTGGCCGAGGTCATGCGTTGGGCCAGAACGCGTCCCGGTGCCGACGGGATGGTCCTGCACGTGCACGAGGAGAACCCGCGGGCCCAGGCCTTCTACCGCCGGTGGGGTTTCGAGGACACCGGGGTGCGCGTCCCGTACGTCCTGGACCGGACGCAGCGCGAGCTGGAGATGCGGGTGGCGTTCACCGAGCCCGGGCTCGAGCTCGAGGACGTCCTCGACGCGGCCCGGCAGATCGAGGGCGTCGCCCACCGCACGCCCGTCCTGACCTCGCGCCGGCTCGACGCGCACGCGGGGTCGCAGGTCTTCTGCAAGGCGGAGAACTTCCAGCGGGTGGGCGCCTTCAAGTTCCGCGGCGCGTACAACGTCGTCTCCCGGTTGTCCCCGGCCGAGCTCGAGCGGGGGGTCCTCGCCTACTCCTCCGGCAACCACGCCCAGGCCGTCGCGCTGTCCGCCGCGATGGTCGGCACCCGGTCGGTCATCGTCATGCCCGCCGACACCCCGGCGGTGAAGGTCGAGGCCACCCGGGGCTACGGCGCCGAGGTCGTGACCTACGACCGGTACACCCAGGACCGCGTCGGGCTCGGGAACGCGATGGCCGCCGAGCGCGGCATGACGATCGTCCCGCCGTACGAGCACCACGGCGTCATGGCCGGGCAGGGGACCGCGGTGCTGGAACTGCTCGAGGAGACCGGGGCCGTCGACACCCTCCTCGTCCCCGTCGGCGGCGGGGGCCTGATCGCGGGCAGTTCCACGGTGGCCCGGGCCCTGCACCCGCGGACCCGGGTCGTCGGCGTCGAACCCGAGGCCGGGGACGACACGCTGCGCTCGCTGCGCGCGGGACGCCGGGTGCGCATCGAGGTGCCGCGCACGATCGCCGACGGTCAGGCCGCCGAGGTCCCCGGGGAGCTGACGTTCGCCGTGAACTCGCGCCGGGTCGACGACGTCGTCCTGGTCTCCGACGCCGAGCTGCGCGCCGCCCTGCTCTACGCCTTCGACGTCCTGAAGGTCGTCCTCGAGCCGTCGGGGGCCTGCGCGCTGGCCGCGGTCCTGTTCGGCAGGGGCTTCGAGCGGGGCGAGCGGGTGGGTCTGGTGCTGTCCGGGGGCAACGTCGGATCGGCCCGTTTCCGGGAGCTGACGGCCCCCGGGCAGGACGTCGCCGCCTTCTAGAACGTAACGGAGAGTAGCATCTAGACTACCCAAATACCGCTCAAGCGTGCTGGAATCGACGCCGATGCTCGGTAAGTCGGTGACACTCCGTCTCGACGAACGATCGAGAAGGAGTCCCACCGTGACGAAGTCCCGTTCGCTCGCCGCCGTCCTCGTGTCCGGCGCCCTGCTGTTCGGTGCCGCCGCGATGGCCCCGGCCGCCTCGGCCGCCGTCAAGCCCGCTCCCGCCAAGACCACCGTCAAGGTCACCGTGACCGAAGGTCACCTGCGCACCACCACCGACGGTCACCTGCGCGTCACGCTCCTCGGCCACCTGCGCTGATCTGCGAGCCTGGTCACCCGCGCCCCGCGGGCAGGGCACGATGGGGACATGGCTCGGATCGAGGACTACGCGCTCGTCGGTGACCTGCACACCGCGGCGCTGATCGACAGGACCGGCTCGATCGACTGGCTGTGCTTCCCCCGGTTCGACTCCCCGGCCTGCTTCGCCGCCCTGCTCGACACCCCGGACGCCGGGCGCTGGCGGCTCGGCCCCAGCGGGGCGGGCACGTGCAGCAGGCGCCGCTACCGCGGCGGGTCCCTGGTCCTGGAGACCGAGTGGGACACCCCCGACGGCACCGTCCGGGTCACCGACTTCATGCCGCCGCGCGGCAACCACCCCGACGTCATCCGCATCGTCGAGGGCCTCGAGGGCGAGGTCCGCATGAGCTCCGAGCTCAAGCTCCGCTTCGACTACGGCTCGATCGTGCCGTGGGTGCGCCGGCGCGGTGACGAGCTGGAGGCCGTCGCCGGCCCCGACTCCGTGTGGTTCTGGACCACCGTCGACGTCGAGGGACGCGACCTCAGCTCGGTGTCGGACTTCGTCGTCCGGGAGGGCGAGAAGGTCCCCTTCGTGCTCACGTGGGGCAAGAGCCACGAGAAGATGCCGCACCGCCCCGACCCCTTCCACGCCCTCGAGGACACCGTGGAGTTCTGGCGGGATTGGAACCGCGCCGACACGGTCGAGGGGCGCTGGGAGGAGGCCGTGAGCCGGTCCCTGGTCGTCCTCAAGGCCATGACCTACGCCCCCACGGGGGGGATAGTGGCCGCGGTCACGACGTCGCTGCCCGAGGAGCTCGGCGGCACCCGCAACTGGGACTACCGCTACTGCTGGCTGCGCGACGCCACCTACACGCTGCAGGCGCTGCTCCTGTCCGGGCACCTCGAGGAGGCCGAGGCCTGGCGGAACTGGTTGCTGCGCACGGTGGCCGGCGATCCCGGCGACCTGCAGATCATGTACGGCCTCGACGGCACCCGGCGCCTGCCCGAGATGGAGCTGCCGTGGCTGAAGGGGTACGAGGGGTCCTCCCCGGTGCGCATCGGCAACGAGGCCGTCGACCAGCTCCAGCTCGACGTCTGGGGCGAGGTGCTCGACTCCCTCTTCCTGGCCCGTCAGGCGCGGCTGGAGAAGGAGGACGACTCCTGGAACCTGCAGAAGGCCCTCATGCACCACCTCGAGGCCCGCTGGCAGGAGCCCGACAACGGCCTGTGGGAGATGCGCGGCCCCAAGCGCCACTTCACCCACTCCAAGGTCATGGCCTGGGTCGCGGCCGACCGGATGGTGCGCAGCGTGGAGGAGTTCGGGCTGCCCGGACCCGTCCAGCGCTGGCGCCGGGTGCGCGACGAGATCCGCGCCGACGTCCTGGCCAACGGCGTCTCCCCGACCACGGGGACGTTCACGCAGAGCTACGGCTCGGACAACCTCGACGCGAGCCTGCTGCTCATCCCACGCGTCGGGTTCCTGCCCTTCGACGACCCCCGCGTCGTCGCGACGATCGAGGCGATCCAGCGCGACCTGACCCAGGACGGCTTCGTGCTGCGCTACCGGACCGAGGACTCCTCCGACGGGCTCCCGGGGTCCGAGGGCGTGTTCCTGGCCTGCTCGTTCTGGATGGTCGACGCCCTGCACGGCCTCGGGCGCACGGACGAGGCCCGCGAGCTGTTCGAGCGGCTGCTGTCGCTGCGCAACGACGTCGGGCTCCTCGCCGAGGAGTACGACCCCGTCTCGCGCCGCCAGCTGGGCAACTTCCCGCAGGCCTTCAGCCACTTCCCGCTCGTCGTCGCCGCCCACCACCTCACCAGCGGCGAGGGCGAGCGCAGCGACGACGTCGAGGCGCACGACGCCTGAAGGCGCCCGGGGCTCCGTCCCTCAGGTGGCGTCGCCGGGGTGCTCGCGGGCCTCGGCGACGCGGTGCGGGACACGCAGCAACCGGACCGCGGTGACCAGGACCAGGCCCCCGAGGACGTTGCCGAGCACCGCCCACGCCGCCATGCGCAGCCAGTCGAGGTAGCCGAAGGGGGCGCCCACGTGCAGGGCGGCGAACATCAGCAGCGAGTCCAGCACGCTGTGGAACAGCTGCGTCCCGGCCAGCAGCGCCCCGAACAGGACGGCCGGCACCAGCTTGACGCCCATGCTCTCGGTGGCGTGCTGCAGGCGGGTCATGAGGGTGATCACCGCTCCGGCCAGGACGGCCAGGGCGAAGGACTCCCGCCCCACGCCGAGGTCGACGAAGTGCTCGGCCGAGGCGATCGCGGTGGGGGCCAGGTCGGGCAGCGCGGTCACGACGATCCAGGTGATGACCCAGCCCGCGAGCAGGTTGGTCAGCAGGGTGACCCCCCACAGCCGGCCCAGCTGCGCGAGGGTGCCACGCCGGGCGACGGTGGCGGTGACGGGCACGAGGAAGTTCTCGGTGAACAGCTCGCTGCGGGCCATCAGCAGCGCCACGAAACCCACGGAGAAGGCCAGCCCGGCCAGCAGGCCGTTCCCCGTCTCGTGCTTCACGACGAGGTAGGCCAGCAGGCCGGTGCCGACGTCGATGCCGCCGAGCAGCCCGACGCTGACCAGCGGCAGGAGGGGGCGGCGCAGCCGGTCCTCACCCTCGTCGACCAGCCGGTCGAAGGCGTCCTCCACCTCGCCCTCCGGCTCGTCGGGACGGTCCGTCGCGCCGGGGAGGTCCGGGGTGGGCTTCACAGGGCCGACTGTCGTCCTGCCCGCGACGCAGCGCCATCGGGGGCGCTCCGGGCGCCCCCGACGGACCGTCGTGCCCGCGGCCTCAGCCGACGGTCAGGTCCACCCGGTCCGGGTAGAACGCGACGTGCCCGGCGATCCGCGCCACGGCCGGGGAGGCGTCCGGGTAGCCCCACACCGCGTCGGGCTGCTCGGTGCCGCCGGCGGTGAGCGTCCAGTACGACGCCTCGCCCTTGTACGGGCACCACGTGCGCGTCGCGGTGGGCTCCAGGAAGCGCGCGTCGACGTCGGCCAGCGGCACGTACTGCACGGCCGGGTAGGTCGACTCCTGCAGCGTCAGCGTCGACGTGGAGCGGGCGACGACGTCCCCGCCGACGCGGACGACGACCTCCCCGTCCGTCGGGGTGATCGTGATCGGGTGGTCGGGCCCAGGGACCCTGTGCTCACGAGTGCTCATGGACACGGCAACACCCGTCCGTGGCGGGTGCTTCCGCTGGGCCGTACGAGGTAGTCCCCCTCCGCACGGCGACCGCTCCTGCCGATGCGGAACCGTGCCCCGTCCCGCGCGCCTCCCCGACCGGACCGCCGTCGTGCGGTCCCTCAGCGCCCGCAACCCCCGGTCGGCGCGCGTGTGGGCCGCCGTCGCCCTCATGGCCACGATCGTCACCAACCTCGGCGCCGGGGTGCTCGCCGACGGGCGGCTGCACACCCACAACGTCGTGGCGTTCGCCGTGCTCACGCTCGGCACGGCCCTGCTGCTGCGCTCGCCCGCCGACCGCGTCGCCCCGTTCGTGGGGTTGGCCCCGCTGACCGGCGTCGCCACCATCGTCTGGCTGGACCTGCTCAGCGCCGACGCCGGGGTCACCGGCCAGGTCTTCTTCATCGCCCCCGTCATCTGGGCCGCCGCCCAGCTGCGGGTCGGCGGTGCGCTCGTCGTGACGTCCGCGACGCTCGTGGGCGAGGCGGTCGTCGTCGGGCGGTTCCTGGAACCGGAACGGGCCGTGACCGACTTCGCCTACGTGGCGGTCCTGCTGGTGCTGATCTGCGGGGTGCTGTCCCGGGCGGGCACGAACCAGGAACGCCTCGTGGAGCGTCTGCGCGAGCAGGCCGGCGTCGACGCCCTCACCGGGTTGTCGACCCGTCGCGTCCTGGACGCCGCCACCGACCGCGCCGTCGCGGGCGGCCGGGTCTGCCTGGTGATCATCGACCTCGACCGGTTCAAGACGATCAACGACACCCACGGCCACCTCGGCGGCGACGCGGCCCTCACGCACGTCGCCGACCTGCTGACCGCGCGGTGCCGGGACCGGGACGTCGTCGCGCGCATGGGGGGCGACGAACTGGCCGTCCTCATGGTCGACTGCCCGCTGGACATCGCCTCCTACCGGGCCCAGCAGTTCGTCGACGCGGTGCGGGAGAACCCGTTGCGGTTGCCCGACGGCACGCTCGTCCCGCTGTCCATCAGCGCCGGGCTCGCCGAGGCGGCCACCGACCGCGCCCAGGACCTCTACGCGCGGGCCGACGCCGCCCTGTACGCGGCGAAGCGCGCCGGCCGCGACCGGCTCGCGGCCGCCTGACCCCTCAGCGCAACCCCACCGCGTCCAGGTCCCAGAACACCCGGTCGTAGACGAGCGTGCCCGTCATCCAGTCCTCGTACCCGTCCAGCAGGACCACCTGGAACGTCGGTGCGGGGATCCGCAGCGACGGCCGCCGGAACCCGAGCTCGCCGCCCGGGCGGAACCCGAGCCGTCCGTAGTACGCCGGGTCGCCCTCGAGGAACAGCGCGGGCTAGCCCTGCCCGGCCGCCGCCTCCCGGGCCGCTGCCACCAGCGCCGTCCCGATCCCCTGGCGCTGGAACCCCGGCAGGACCCCCAGCGGCGACAGCACGCCCACGTCGACCAGCTGCGGCGGCGCGTCCAGCAGGTTCCGCCCCACCACCACGTGACCGACGACGGACCCGTCCACCTCCGCCACGAGCGAGA
This sequence comes from Kineococcus rhizosphaerae, assembly GCF_003002055.1. Classification (NCBI taxonomy): domain Bacteria; kingdom Bacillati; phylum Actinomycetota; class Actinomycetes; order Kineosporiales; family Kineosporiaceae; genus Kineococcus; species Kineococcus rhizosphaerae. The sequence continues at coordinate 62,746 of NZ_PVZF01000011.1, read as the reverse complement.
CCGCGCCGCTCGCGCGCAGCCGGTCGGCCAGCGTCGCGACCTTCTCCCCCTCGGCCCCGAACGCCGCCCGGTGCACGGCCCGGACGGCGTCGTGGTCGGCGGCGGTCTCCGGTTGGACCCTCACGCGAACTCGACCTCGGCGGCCGTCAGCACGGCGGCCGTGCGGCCCGGCGCCGCCTGGTGGCTCCAGTACAGGTTCGTGTGCGCGATCACCAGCTCCGGGTCGGGAGCGCCGTAGGACGTGAGGTCCTCCGTGGTGTGCGCGTCGCCCACGAGCGTCACGTCGTAGCCGCGGGTGAACGCCCCGTGCAGCGTCGAGCGGATGCACTGGTCGGACTGCGCACCCGCCACCACGAGGCGGCCCACGCCCCGCCCGGCCAGCACCGCCTCCAGGTCCGTCGCCTCGAAGGAGTCGCCGTAGAGCTTGTGCACCAGCGGTTCGGACTCCTCGCGCACCAGCTCGGGCACGTACTCCCAGCCCTCGCTGCCCCGCGGCAGCCCGTCGCCGGAGTGCTGCACCCACACCACCGGGGTGCCCGCCGCGCGGGCGCGGTCCACGAGCCCGGCGACGGTGGCGACGACGCGCTCGGCGTCGACGCCGACGGCCATGACGTCGCGCTGGACGTCGACGACGAGCAGGGCGGTGGCGGGGCGGTCGGTCAACGTGGTCACGGGGCCGACCCTAGGAGCCGGCTCCGACACGGGAAACCGGTTTGCCGGCGGGCTGTGGACAGGGCCGTCACGCGGTGACGACCTGCCTCCGGGCTGAGAGGATGCGGGCATGACCGCGCCCACGACGTTCGTCGCCCACGGAGGGGCGCTCGACGACTGGCTGGAGCGCCGCCGCGCGCTGGGTCTGGACAAGCGCGACGAGATCTGGGACGGGATCTACCACGTGACACCGCACGCCCACGCCAGCCACGCCCGGCTCGCGATCCGCCTCGTCGTCGCCCTCCACGGACGCGCCGCGCAGAGGGGCTTGGAAGGACTGGCCGAGTTCAACCTCGGCGTCGAGAACGACTTCCGCGTCCCCGACCTCGCGTTCGTCCCGGTCGACGCCGAGCTGCAGCTCTACGTCCCCACCGCCACGATCGTCGTGGAGATCGTCTCCCCGGACGACGCCAGCCGCGCCAAGGTGCCGTTCTACCTCGCACGCGGCGTGCGCGAGGTGTGGCTCGTCGACCCCGAGCAGCGCACCGTCGAGGTCGTGACGCCCGAGGGGGCGTCCCACAGCCAGGTGCTCGACCTCACGACCGGGGAGGTGGCCGGCCTCCTGGGCTGGTGATCAGGCAACGATGACCAACCCCGCCGGGCAGGATGGCCGGGTGAGATCACCCGCCGTCTCCCGGGCCTGGCACGCCGTCCTCGTCCTCGTCGTCCTGGCGAGCCTCGTCACCCAGACCGTCGTCCTGCTCGGTGCGGGTGCGGACGTGAACTCGGGGGAGTCGGGCACCTCCCGGACGACGGCCTTCGTCCGGTTCGTCAGCTACTTCACCGTCCAGTCCAACCTGCTGGTCCTCGCCGCCGCGGTCTCGCTCGTCCTGGACCCGGTGCGTGACGGGCGGTTCTGGCGGGTCCTGCGCCTGGACGCGCTGCTCGGCATCACCGTCACGGGGCTGGTGTTCGGCGCGGTCCTCGCGCCGCTGCTGCACCCGACGGGGGTCGCCTGGTGGATCAACGCCGGGTTCCACTACGTCTCGCCCGTCATGGCGTTCCTGGGCTGGCTGGTGTTCGGCCCGCGCCCGCGCGTCGACGGGCGCACGCTGGCCTGGGCCTTCGTCTGGCCGCTGGCGTGGATCGCGTACACGTTCGTGCGGGGGTCGGTCGTCGACTGGTACCCCTACCCGTTCCTGGACGTCGACGAGCTCGGGTTCTGGGCGGCGTTGCGCAACACCGGGTTCGTGGTCGTGCTCTCGGTGCTGCTGCTGACCGCGTTCCGGTTCGCGGACCGGCGGCTGCCGCGGCGCGGGTGACGGTCCCGCCTCACCCGGCCAGCTGCGCGCACAGGTCCGCCAGGTCGGTCGCCCGCACGTCCGGGCGGGTGGCCGACGCCGGGTACGGCACCCCGGAGCGGTCGATCCACGCCGTGCGCAGCCCCGCCCGCGCCGCCCCGTCCACGTCCCACGGGTGCACCGCGACCAGCAGCACGTCCTCCGGCGCCGCCCCGGCGACGCGCGCGGCGTACCGGTAGGCGGCGCGAGCCGGTTTCCACACCCCGGCGGCCTCCACGGACAGCACGGCCTCGAACTGCCCGCGCACCCCGCCGGCCGTGAGCAGACGCTCGCCGACCTCCGCGGAACCGTTGCTGAGGGTGAACAGGCGGTGCCCGTCGGCGCGCAGACCGCGGACCCCGTCGGCGACGTCGGGGTGCAGCGGCAGGCGCCCCACCCCGTCCAGCACGTGCTGGACCGCGTCGTCGGTGGCCTCGACCCCCGCGCCGGGCAGCAGGCTGCGCAGCGCCTCGGCCCCCAGCTGCGCGAAGGGCCGCGCGTCCCCGACGGCGGCCAGCGCGAACCCGTCGCGCAGCACGGTGGCGAACCACAGCGGGGCCAGGTGGGCGGGGGCGCCCACCGCGACGAACCGGTCCGCCAGGGGACGCAGGTCCGACAGCGTCTCGTTGACGTCGAAGACGACCACGGACGGGTTCACGGGCGGGTTCGGGGACGGGTTCACGGGCGCGACCTCCAGCGGGCGACGGGTGGGGCCATCGTGCGGCCGGTCCCGCCCGCGCGCAGGGTCAGTCCCCGCCGCCCCCGCCACCACCGTCGCCCCCGCCCCCGTCGGAACCGCCGTCGGAACCCCCGTCCCAGCCCCCGTGGTGCCCGTCGTGGTGCCCCCCGTGGTGGTGCCCCCCGCCGTCGCCCGACGCCCAGTCGGAGGAGTCCCCGTCCGAGGACCACGCACCCGCGCGGACGGACACCGCGGACTCCAGGTCCTCCAGCGCCCCCTGGAACTCCGGGTCCAGCCGGCGGGCCCCGGCCAGGACCTCGGCGGCGTCGTCGGCGTCCAGACCGCGCGGCAGGTCCGGCACCACCCACCGCAGGGCAGCGGTCCCGGCGAGCAGCACGGCGAGGCTGACGGTCGCCGGGTCCACTGCCCGCGCCCTCGCCGGTTTCCGGGCGGCCGTCAGCGCCGTCCGCAGCCGCGTCTGGAGCCCCACGACGGACCCCTTGCGCGGGAACCAGCGCACCGACGTCAGCACCAGGAACCGCCGCCGCTTCTCGGTGCGCAGCGCGCCGGTCTTCGCCAGGGTCGCCACGGCGTCGTCCCACGGTGCCGCGGCGGCCAGCGCGCGCACGCTGCGGGCGGTGTCGCCGCCGGAGTCCGTCACCGCCGCCAGGGCCGCCGCGAGCCGGGGTTCGAGGGCGGGGCCGGGCCGGACCCGCAGCACGCCCGTGTCGGGGTCCGCCCCGAGGCGGCGCAGCAGGACCAGTTCGCTCAGCAGCGCCCCCGCGAGGACGGTGCCCGCCGCCCGGGCGGACAGCCGCCGGCCACCGCGGCCGTCGAGCAGGAGCAGGGCGACCTGGTCGGCGAGGAGCACAGGGGGAACCTAGGGGACGGCCCCGGGTCCGCGGGGGCGTTTCCCGGCCTAGGGTCGGACCGTGCGCCTGGGGCTCGACCACCTCATCGACCCCCGCCTCGCGGAGTTCGCCGCCGAGTCGCGGGAGTTCTACGCCCGTCGCACCCCGCGGCGCGGTCCGTCCGGACCGGGGGAACTGGCCGCCGCCCGCGCGGCGGTCCCCACGCCCCTGCCCTCCGACCCCCCGGCGGTCGTGGAGGCGACGCCCGAGGGGGTCCGGCTGCGGGTCCACCGGCCCGCCGGTCCGGTCCGCGGGGTGCACCTCGACCTGCACGGCGGCGGGTTCTTCCTCGGGTCCCCGGACGACGTGCAGCAGCGGGCCCTCGCCGGGGAGCTGGGGGTCGTGGTCGTCGGTGTCGAGCACCGGCTGGCGCCCGAGCACCCCTGGCCCGCGGCGCCGGACGACTGCGCGGCGGCCGCGCGCTGGGTCGTCGACCGCTTCGGGGACGTCCCCCGCACGATCGGGGGTCTCTCGGCGGGCGCCACCCTCGCCGTGACCACGCTGCTGCGCGTGCCGGGGGCCTTCGCCCGGGCGGCCCTGGAGTTCGGCACCTACGACCTCAGCGGGACGACCCCCGCGGGGCGGCGCATCGCGGACGAGTTCTTCCTCCGGGCGTACGCCGGCCACGTCCCCGACCGCACGCTGCCCGACGTCTCACCGGTCTTCGCCGACCTGCGCGGCCTGCCGCCCGTCCTGCTCGTGGTCGGCGCGGACGACGTCCTGCTGGAGGACAACCTCGCGATGGCGGCCCGGCTGGCGGCGGCGGGCGTCGACGTCGACCTTCGGGTGTTCCCCGCCTCCCCGCACGGTTTCACCCGGCACGCCACGACCATGGCGCGCGTCGCCCGGGCGCAGGTCGAGAAGTGGCTGCGCACCGGGCCGGAGGACGGCTGAGGTGCGCACCGGTCGGGCGCTGCGCGGGCTGTGCGCGGTGCTGGCCCTCGACGCGACGTCGGTCGCCGCCCTCGGCGTGCTCGCCGCCGCGACGCGCGGGCGCCCTGAGCCTGGTCCCGGGGATCGTCGCGGTGGCGTGCGAACGGCGCGCGCACCGCACGGGACCCGGCGCGGTCCACGCCGAGGCCGGGACGACGGCGCTGTTCCTCACCGGCTCGGGCCTGTGCACGACCGGCACCCTGGTGGTCGCGCGCCGGTACGGGTGGCCCGGTCGCGGGCGCGGGGCGCTGCCCGTCGTGAACGCCGCGCTCCTGCTGGGCGGCAACGCGATCGGAGTTCCCCACCTGGCCCTGACGAGGGCGCTGCACCGGTGACGCGCGCTCACCGGTAGCGGCGCGGGACGGTCCACGGAACCCCGAACTCCGCGTCGAAGTGCGCGGGGTGGAACGGGCTGTTCCCGCCGGCGGGGTAGTTCGTCAGTTCCCCGACGACGACCCGGTCGGGCAGGGCGTAGAGGTCGACGCGCACGAAGTCGGTGCCCGCGCCGAGGCGTTCGGCCAGGGCGAGCATCTCGGTCAGCCGTTCCGGGCGCGGGTGCGGCGGGTCGGCCCACGGCGGTCCACCGGACAGCGGCAGGTGCTCCCAGTCCGGGCGGTGGAAGTCCTGGGTCCGGTGCCCGAACCGGCCCGAGTCGACCTGCACGGCGTGGCAGCGGCCGTGGAACACGAAGAACTTGTGGTCGTCGGGGACGGAGCCGTCCGGCCCGCGCAGCAGTTCCTCGACGACGACGCGCCGCGGCACGTGCCCGTAGGCCCACTCCCGGTTCGGTCCCTGCCCGTAGAGCTGGCTCGTCCAGTGCCGGGCGATGGCGACGAAGTGGTCGCGGTCGGCGTGCTCGGGGCGGACGTGGCAGTACACCCAGCTGTAGTGGGCCACGGGCAGCCGGGCCTCGGCGGGGGCCTGCGGGGACACCACGACGACCGCCCCGCTGCCGTGGCTGGGTTTGAGGACGTACGACTCCGGCAGGTCCAGCGCGGCCAGGTCGGAGGGGTCGTCGAGGACCGCGTGCAGCGCGGGCAGGTGACCGGGACCGACGAGTGCCTCGACGTGGTCGCGCACGGCCACCTTGTCGGCGAGGGTGACGATCAGCGGGCGGTGGTCGCGCAGCATCTTGTAGCGGACCTTCTCGGTGAAGGTCCGCGGGCGGCGGGTGCGGGCCAGCCGCCACAGGCGGACCAGACGGCTGCGTTCGCGCCACCGCGGCCGGCGACGAGGTCTTTTCGGCACCGCGTCAGTGTGGCAGGGAGCGCCCCCGGTTCAGTCCAGCACGAGCCGGGCGGTCATCTCCCGTCGGCTGCCGACCCCGAGCTTGGCGAAGATCGCCTTGAGGTGGTCCTGCACCGTCCACGGCGACAGGTGCAGGGCCGCCGCCACGGCGCGGGTGTCGGCGCCCTGCAGCACCAGCAGGGCGACGTCCTCCTCGCGGGCGGTCAGCCCGTGGGCGGCCAGCGCGAGCCGGCTCAGCGCCCCGCGGGGGGTGGGTTCCACGGTGACGACGACGTCGCCGCCGGGGTCCCCGGCGGCGTCCGGGGGAGCCAGCGCCGCCGCGCGCAGGGTCAGCCAGCCGCCGGAGACCCCCCCGCACCCGGGTCTCGCCGTCGCGGGCCCCGTGCCGCGCCGAGGCCACCACGGCCAGGACGTTCGCGGGCAGCGACCCGTGGTCCCAGCCGCCCAGTTCGTCCACCGCGGTGCGGGCCGCGGCGGTCAACCGGGTCACCCGGTCGTCGCCGTCGACGAGCAGGACGGCCGGCCCGGCCCCGGCCGCCGAACCACCGACGGGTTCGGCCAGGTCGAACAGGCTGCGCTGCACCGCCTCGGCGACCAGTTCGCCGATCGCGACCAGCGGTGCCGCCTCCTCGGCGGTGAACGGCGGATCGCCCGGGCCGCGGTAGAGGGCCAGCAGGGCCCACGGGGCGTCCCGGCTCAGGAACGCCACCCGGAGCTCGTCGGTGAAGCCGAAGCGCGGGGCCGTGAACTCGCGGTGGCGCCGGCACCGGTCCACCTCGCCGCCGGTGTCGAGGGAGAGCAGACCCAGCGGCGGGCGGCGCTGGACGATCTCGGCGAACCCGTTGACGTCCGGTGGGCCGTACTCGGTCGCGGCGAACTCCTCGTCGCCCACGCCGAGCGACCGCGACTTGTGCGCCCACGTGATGAGGCCCGTCGCGGGGTCGGTCGTGGCGAAGCAGGCGAAGTCGAAGGGGACGTGGCGGGCGACGGCCGCGAGCAGCTCCTCGGCCAGGGTCGGCAGGTCCACGCGCTCCGCGGTGACGTCCTGCACCGAACTCACGAGGCCGCGTCGCCCGGCCGGCCGTCTCGTCTGCACCCCGCCATGGTGCCCACGCGGGTGCGCCGGGGGAACACCCCGCGGGGAAGACCACAGGAACCTGGGATGGTCCCCGCCCCCGGCCGCGGACGAGTCTCGGCGACGTGAACACCACCGTGAACCAGAACCCCGGAACCGCACCGCACCGGCACACCCGGAGCTGCTGGTGGAACCCCGACCAGGCCGGCTGGGTCTGCGTCCCCACCGTCCCCACCGTCCCCACCGTCCCCGGCACGTCCGCGGCCCCCGCCCGTGAGGTCGTCGACGTCCGCGACATGCTCGTCGTCCACACCGCGCTGCTGCGCGAGTTCCGCCTCGCTCCGGCGGCGGTGGACCGGGTCGTCCCGGGCGCCCGCGGCCGGGCCGCGGCCGTGGACCGCCACCTCGGCCTGCTGTGCGACCTGCTGCACCACCACCACGCCGGGGAGGACGAACTGCTGTGGCCGCCGCTGCGGGACCGCTTGCCGCGCAGCGCACTGGACCGCCTCGACGCCGCCGAGGAGCAGCACGCCGGCCTCGACGCCGCCCTCGACGCGGTGGCTACCGCTCGCCGGCGCTGGCGCGAACGGGTCGACGTCGAGACCCGCGACGCCCTCACCGCCGCGCTGCGCACCCTGCACGCGCTGCTCGCCGAGCACCTCGACGACGAGGAACGCACGCTGCTGCCCCTGGCGGCCACGCACCTGACGACGGCGGAGTGGGAGGCCGTCGGCGCCGCCGGGGCGGCCGCCGTCCCGCGCTCGCAGCTGCCCCTGGTCTTCGGGATGTTCGCCTACGAGGGCGACCCGGAGGTCCTGGCCGGGATGCTCGCGCAGGCGCCCGCGCTGCCGCGCGTCCTCGTCCCCCTCGTCGCGCCCCGGGTCTACGCCCGGCGCGCGCTGCAGGTCCACGGCACCACCCGCCCCTGACCGTCCGAGGAAACCCGCCCCACCCGAACCCAGGAGGACCCGACCATGACCGCACCGACCCGCGCCACGAACCCGCCCGCGAACCCGACCGCCACCCCCGACGCCGACCCCGGGCGGCCGCACGCCCTCAACCAGACCTGGTGCGACGCCTTCAACGCCGGCGACCTCGAGGCCCTGATGGCCACCTACGAGGAGGACGCCGTGATCGTGCCCGGACCGGGCGCGGAACCGCTGCGCGGCCACCCGGCCATCCGCGTGGCCCTGCAGCAGTTCCTCGCCCTCGGCGGGACCCTGGAGTACACCCCGTCGTACTGGCTCGTGGAGGACGAGTTGGTCCTCAGCAGCATCCGGTTCCGGATGACGGGCGGTCACGACGCCGAGGGAAACCTCGTCCCGCTGGCCGGGACCACCACCGAGGTGCTGCGCCGCCAGCCGGACGGGACCGTCAAGTACGTCATCGACCACCCCTTCGGGGGGTCCCTCTGACCCGACCCGTGGCAGCCTCGGCCCGGTGAACCCGGAGCCCACCCCCGAACCGTCCGCGCTGCTGCTCACCGGCACCGTCGGGTCCGGCAAGACGACGACCGCCCACGCGCTGGGTGCGCTGCTGGTCGCGGCGGGCGTCCCGCACGCGGTGGTCGACCTCGACGCCCTGCGGTACGCCTGGCCGTCCCCGCCGGACGACCCGTTCCACGAGCGGCTGGAGCTGGCGAACCTGCGCGACGTCGCCCGCAACCACCTCGCGGCGGGAGCGCGGCGGCTGGTCCTCGCGGGTGTCCTGGAGGACCCGGCGCACCGCGCGCTGCACGCGGAGGCCGTCGGCGTCCCGCTCACGGTGTGCCGGTTGCGGCTCGCGCTGCCGGTCGTCGCCGAGCGGCTGCGGGCCCGGCACGCCGGGGACCCCGAGGGTCTGGACTGGCACCTGCGCCGCAGCGGTGAGCTGGACGCGGTCCTGACGGCCGCGGGGATCGGGGACGTCGTCGTCGACGTGGGGGTGGCCGACACCCCGGACGACGTGGCTCGCGCAGTGCATGCACTGGTGCCTTGACGTCAGGGTCTCGGGGGCACAGAGTGCTCTTGTGCATGCACAACGGCGTGGTGGGGCGACCGACCGGACGTACGCACGGCTGCGCGAGGACGTCCTGGACGGCGTCCTGGCCCCCGGCGCAGTGCTCGCCGAGCTGGAGCAGAGCGCCCGCCTCGGCGTCTCCCGCACCCCCGTCCGCGAGGCGTTCGCCCGGCTCGTCCACGACGGCCTGGCCCGCCCCGTCGGCGGTCGCGGTCTCGTCGTCGCCCCGCTCGACCTGGGCGACCTCGACCACCTCTACGACGTCCGCGAGGCGCTGGAGGTCAAGGCCGCCCGCCTCGCCGCCCGGTCCGGGGAGGGGTTCGAGGGGTTCGTCCGGCGCTTCGCCCACGCCCCCGACCTCGTGGCGGCCGGCGAGCTGGACCGCTACTACGCGCTGAGCGCCGAGTTCGACGCCGCGGTCGACGCCGCGACCGCGAACCCCTGGCTCGTCCGCGCGCTCGACGACGTCCGCACCCACCTCGTCCGGATCCGCCGCCTGGCCCGGCACGACCCGGACCGGCTGCGGGCCGCGGCCAGCGAGCACCGGCTCGTCGCCGAGGCCCTCACCGACGGCGACGCCGACCTCGCCGCGCACGCCGTCCACGTCCACCTGCACCGCAGCCGCAGCCACTTCCGGCAGCGCCTGACCACCCCGACGGAGGAGAGCGCGTGAGAGAGCACGAGGTCCGCGTCCACCGCAGCGACGAGGAGTTCGCCCGCCACGAGGAACTCGCCTGGAAGCTGGCGGAACTGGCCACCGAGGACGTCCCCGTCGACGACGACGTCGCCGAGATGGTCGTCAACCGCGTCCTCGACAACGCCGCCGTCAGCGCCGCGTCGCTGCTGCGGGCCCCGGTCGTCGCGGCGCGCTCGCAGGCCCTGGACCACCCCGTCTCGCGCGGCGGCGAGGGGGCCCGGATCGTGGGGACGACGCAGACCACCTCGCCGGAGTGGGCGGCGTGGGCGAACGGCGTCGCGGTGCGCGAGCTCGACTTCCACGACACGTTCCTGGCGGCCGAGTACTCCCACCCCGGCGACAACGTCCCGGCGCTGGTGGCCGTCGCCCAGCACGTCGGGTGCGACGGCGCGAGCCTGCTGCGGGGCATCGTCACGGCCTACGAGGTGCAGGTCGACCTCGTCCGCGCGATCTCGCTGCACCGGCACAAGATCGACCACGTCGCGCACCTCGGGCCGTCCGTCGCGGCCGGCCTCGGCACCATGCTGGGGCTGTCGACCGAGGTCGTGCACCAAGCGATCGGGCAGGCCCTGCACACGACGACGGCGACCCGGCAGTCGCGCAAGGGCGCGATCTCGACGTGGAAGGCGTACGCGCCCGCGTTCGCGGGCAAGGTCGCGGTCGAGGCCGTCGACCGGGCGATGCGCGGGCAGACGAGCCCGGCCCCGGTCTACGAGGGCGAGGACGGCGTCGTCGCGTGGCTGCTCGACGGTCCCGACGCCGTCTACCGGGTCCCGCTGCCCGAACCCGGTGAACCCCGCCGCGCGATCCTCGACACGTACACCAAGGAGCACTCCGCGGAGTACCAGGCGCAGGCCGTCATCGACCTCGCCCGCCGCCTGCACCGCGAGCACCCCGCACTGCGCGACCCCGCGAACGTCGAGCGGATCGTCCTGCACACCTCCCACCACACGCACGTCGTCATCGGCTCCGGGGCGAACGACCCGCAGAAGTACGACCCCACCGCCAGCCGGGAGACCCTCGACCACTCCGTGCCGTACATCTTCGCCGTCGCGCTGCAGGACGGCGGCTGGCACCACGTCGACTCCTACGCCCGCGAACGCGCCGGGCGTCCCGACACGGTCGAGCTGTGGCGCAAGGTGTCGACCGTCGAGGACCCGGAGTGGACCGAGCGCTACCACGCGAGCGACCCCGCGCGGAAGGCGTTCGGGGCCCGCGTCGAGGCCCGGCTGACAGACGGCACCACGGTCGTCGACGAGATCGCCGTCGCCGACGCGCACCCCCTCGGCGCCCACCCGTTCACCCGGGAGCAGTACGAGGCGAAGCTGGCGACGCTGGCCGCCGGCGTCCTCACCGACGCCGAGGTCGCCCGGTTCACCGACCTGGCCCGCCGGTTGCCGGAACTGACCGCCGAGGAGGTGCGCGACCTGCAGGTCGCCGCCCCCGAGGAACTGCTCGAGACCGTCCCCCTGCCCGCCGGCCTGTTCTGAGGAGACCCCGTGCTGTACTCGTCGACGACGCCGAGCGCGAAACGCCGGGCCTTCCGGCTCGCCCTCGCCGGGACCGAGCTCCTGCGGTTCCCGGGAGCGTTCAACCCGTTGTCCGCCAAACTGATCGAGCGCAAGGGCTTCGAGGGCGTCTACGTCTCGGGGGCCGTGCTGTCGGCCGACCTGGGGTTGCCGGACATCGGCCTCACGACGCTGACGGAGGTCGCCGGCCGGTCCGCGCAGATCGCCCGCGTCAGCGACCTGCCCGTCCTCGTCGACGCCGACACGGGGTTCGGTGAACCCCTCAACGTCGCCCGCACGGTGCAGGCGATGGAGGACGCCGGAGTGGCCGGGCTGCACGTCGAGGACCAGGTGAACCCCAAGCGCTGCGGTCACCTGGAGGGCAAGCAGGTCGTCGACGAGCGGACCGCGGTGCGCCGCGTGCGGGCCACGGTCGACGCCCGCCGCGACGGCGACTTCCTCGTCGTCGCCCGCACGGACGTGCGCGGGGTGGAGGGTTTCGACGCCTCGGTGCGCCGGGCGAAGGCGCTCGTCGACGCCGGGGCCGACGTCGTGTTCCCCGAGGCGATGGCCGACCTCGCCGAGTTCGAGGCCATGTGCTCCGCGCTCGACGTCCCGGTCCTGGCGAACATGACCGAGTTCGGCCGCAGCGACCTGTTCACGCACGCGCAGCTGCGCGACGCGGGGGTGCGGATCGTCATCCACCCCGTGTCGCTGCTGCGGCTGGCGATGGGGGCCGCCGACCGGGCGCTCGACGAACTCACCGGCACCGGGACCCTGGACGGTAAGGTCGCCCAGATGCAGACCCGCGCGGAGCTGTACGACCTCGTGGACTACGCGGGGTACGGGGACTTCGACTCCGGGATCTACGACTTCAGCCTGGAGGGGAACCGAGGGTGAGCGAGATCCACAAGGGCCTGGCCGGTGTCGTCGCGGACACCACGGCCGTCTCCAAGGTCGACCCGGAGTCGAACTCCCTGCTGTACCGCGGGTACCCCGTGCAGGAACTCGCGACCCGTGGTTTCGAGGAGGTCGCCCGGCTGCTGTGGGACGGGGAACTGCCCACCGCGGAGGAGCTGGAGGGTTTCCGGGAGCGCGAGCGCGCGGGCCGGGCCCTGGACGACCGCGTCCGCCGGGTCGTCGACGAGCTGCCGCTGAGCGCCCACCCGATGGACGTGGTCCGCACGGCGGTCAGCGTCCTGGGGGCCGTGGACGAGCAGGCCGCGGACCACTCGCGCGCGGCCGAGCTCGCCAAGGCCGAACGACTGTTCGCCGCGCTGCCCGCCGTCGTCGGGTACGCCCAGCGCCGCCGCCACGGGCAGGACCTGCCGGCCCCGCGCGACGACCTCGGCTACGCCGCGAACTTCCTGTGGACCGTCACGGGCGAGGAGCCCGACGAGGTCGCGACCCGGACGTTCGAGACCTCGCTCGTGCTGTACGCCGAGCACTCGTTCAACGCCTCGACGTTCGCGGCGCGGGTGGTCACGTCGACGTTGTCGGACCTGCACTCGGCGGTGACGGCCGCGGTGGGGGCGTTGAAGGGGCCCCTGCACGGCGGCGCGAACGAGGCCGTCTGGACGGTGTTCCAGGAGATCGGGTCGGCGCAGGGGGCCGCGGCGTGGCTGGCTGAGAACCTGGCCGCGCACCGCAAGGTCATGGGGTTCGGTCACCGCGTCTACCGGCACGGCGACTCCCGCGTCCCGACCATGCACGCGGCCCTGCGCGAGCTGGCGACGGCCCGCGGGCGCACCGACGTCCTCGACCTCTACGACGCCCTGGAGTCCGAGATGCTGCGGGCCAAGGACATCCGACCCAACCTCGACTACCCGGCCGGTCCCGCGTACCACCTGCTGGGGCTGGACACCGACGTGTTCACGCCGGTGTTCGTGGCGTCCCGGGTCGTCGGCTGGAGCGCCCACGTGATGGAGCAGCGGGCGGCGAACTCCCTCATCCGCCCGCTGTCGGCGTACGACGGCCCGGGACTGCGGCACCTGCCGGCGTGAGCACGAGCCGGGAGACCGTGTCGGCGAACCACTCCCGCAGCTCCTGGTGGGTCCAGCCGAACTCCACGACGTAGAGCTGGTACGGGTCGAAACCGGCCAGCAGGGCGAGGGTGTCGGCGTGCTGCTGCACGCTGCGCCCCGGCCGCAGCAACCCCCGCCCGGCGAGGACCTCGGTGGCGGCGAGCAGGTCCGCGCGGCGGCGGCGGGCGAGGTCGAGGGTGAGCTCGCGGACCCCGTCGTCGGTGACGGCCGCGGCGTTCACGGCCCGCCACATGCCGATCCCGCGTTCCTGCCCGGCGACGACCAGCTCGGCCAGGCCGGTGAGCAGTGCGGGCGGGTCGGCGCGCAGCAGCGAGGCCCACGGCTCGTGGTCGGTGACCCGGCCCCCGGTCTCCACCCCGACGAAGGTCTGCCCGAAGGCGGCCAGCAGCAGGGCGCGCTTGGGGCCGTGCACCGTGACGGTCTCCACCGAGACCCCGGCCCGTTCGGCGATCGCCGGCATCGTCGTCCCGGCGAAACCGTTGCCGGCGAACAGCTCGGCCGCCGCCTCGACGATCCGCCGGCGGGTCGCGGCGGCCTGTTCGGCGCGCTTGGTCCCGTCGTAGCGACGCGTGCCGGGAACCCCCTTGCCCCCGGCAGGTCCACCCGTTACCTTCCCCATATTCACTACGGTACCACCGTAGCGAATTATCAGGGACAGCCGATTCTCCTGGGGGGGACCCACCGTGCCGCACCACCTCGTCCTGTCGTCACCCATCCACGGCCACGTCGCGCCTGCGCTCGCCGTCACCCGCGGCCTCCTGGCCCGCGGTCACGAGGTCACCGTGCTGACCGGCCGCAAGTACGCCGGGGCCGTCGCGCAGGCCGGGGCCGAGTTCCTCGCCCTGCCGGCCGAGGTCGACTACGACGACGCCGACCTCGACGCCTGGCTGCCCGGACGGCAGCGGAAGAAGGGCCTGGCCGCCGTCCGCCACGACCTCATCGGCATGTTCGTCCGGCCGATCCCGGTCCAGGCCCGCGCCGTCGCGGCCGAGCTCGCGCGGCACCGCTACGACACCGTCGTGGCCGAGAGCGCTTTCCTCGGTGTCCTGCCCCTGCTGCTGTCGGCGCCCGCCGGGCAGCGGATCCCGGTCGTCGGGATCTCCGCGATCCCCGTCACGCTCACGAGCGTGGACGCCGCCCCGTTCGGGCCGGCGTTGGCCCCGGGCACGACGGCGCTGCACCGGCTGCGCAACCGCCTGCTCACCACCGTCGTCCACGCGGGACCGTTCCGGCCCGTGCAGCGGGCGGCCGACGCCGCCCTCGCCGAGGTCGGGGCGCCGCCGATGCGCGGGAACTTCTTCGACCAGTCGACGGGCTTCGACGTGACCTTCCAGCTCTCGGCCCGGGGCTTGGAGTACCCGCGCCGGGAACTGCCCGACTCCGTGCGCTTCGTCGGGCCGCTGCGCCCCGGCCCGTCGTCGGCCTCCGTCCCGCCGTGGTGGGCCGACGTGGAGGACGCCCGCCGCGCGGGCCGTCCCGTCGTGCACGTCACCCAGGGCACCATCGACAACACCGACTTCGGTCGCCTCGTGGTGCCCACCCTGCGCGCTCTGGCCGACGACGACGTCCTCGTCGTGGCCACGACGGGCGGGCGGCCGCTGCACGAACTCACCACTGCCCTCGGCGGTGACCTGCCCGCGAACGCTCGCGCGGCGGAGTTCCTGTCCTACCCGGACCTGCTGCCGCGCACGGACGTCGTCGTCACCAACGGCGGTTTCGGCGGGGTTCAGCAGGCACTGGCGGCCGGGGTCCCGCTGGTCGTGGCCGGCAGCACCGAGGACAAGCCGGAGGTCGCGGCCCGCGTGGCCTGGGCCGGCGCGGGGGTCGACCTGCGCAGCGGGTCCCCGCGACCGGACCGCGTGGCCGCAGCGGTCCGACGGGTGCTGCAGGGCGCGGCGTTCCGCACGGCGGCCGCGCGCCTGCAGCGCGAGATCGAGGGCTACGGGGACCCGCTGGAGACGATCACGCGCGAACTGGAGCGCCGCGCGGAGTCCCACCGGGCCCCGGCGTGACTCAGCCGTCGATCTCGACGGCTCCCACCGCCGTCACGCGGCCCGCGCCGTAGGTCTCGAACCACGCCTCGACGGCGTCGTACGAGGCCTGCTCGTCCCCGACGAGCAGCGTCGCGCGGCCCAGCGGACCGGCGGCCAGGGCGTCGACGAGGTGCCCCGTCACGCCGGGCGCGAACACGACGTCCTGGTCGTCCACGCCCCGCTGCACCGACTCGTCGGCCACCAGCGCCGCGGTGGCGTAGCGGTCGGTGCCCGCCGCGCGGTGCGGGGCGGGCAGGGCGGCCAGCGCCTCGGGGGCCACGCCCTCCGGCCCGCCCGCGACCGTGGTCTGCGTGACCCCGAGGGTGCGCAGCGCGTCGCCGGCCGGGATCGGGTCGTCGTCCGCGACGAGCACGAGGGGTTCGCCGAGCCGGGCGGCGGGACCGGCCGCGGCGAGCGCGTCGACGAGGTGGGCGTCCTCCCCGGAGGCGGCCCAGCCGTGCGTGCGGGTCGGCATGAACGCCGCGAGCGCCCGCGAGGTCGCGTACCGGTCGGCGCCTGCGACGCGCTGGACGTCGGTGATCCCCAGCGCGCGCAACCGGTCCGGCGTCGTGGCCGACAGTGCGTCGTCGCCACCGACGAGCAGGACCGACTGCACGCCGGTGCTGCGCAGGTAGTCGGCCGTGGCCGCGGGGACCGCGTCGCGCGCGGCGAGCAGGACCGGGGCGGCCAGGGTGCGGGCGAGGGGACCGGCGGACAGCGCGTCGACGAGGTGCCGGTCCTCGCCGCTGACCAGGACCGCGACGTCGGCCTGCGGGAAACCGTGCCGGGCGATCGCGACGGCCGTCGCGTAGCGGTCGTCACCGGACAGCTGCACGACCTGGTTCGGCGTCCCGTCGGGCAGCGGGGCGCCCTCGTAGGCGGTGCCGCAGCCGGGGTGGCTGACGGGGGGAGCGGGTGAGCAGGTCGGCGTCAGGGTCTCCGCGCCGGGAGCGGCCGCCGCCGTCGTGACGGGCAGCGCGAGCACGAGGGTGGAGAGCAGCACCACCGGGAGAGCTCGGCGGACGGTCGGGCGGGACACGGTGGCCTCCTGCGGGTCGGGAGTGACCAGTGTGGCAGTCGTGACCTCCCTGGGAGGGAGGTTCCGCGCACCCCGCCCGTCCCGCCCGCAGCGGGAACCCGTCAGGCCGTCGCGAGGTAGGCGCCGAGCGCGGCGTTCCCCACGGCCAGCACCAGACCCACGATCGAGAGCACGAGGCCGATCGTCGCCTGCCGTCCGTTGCGGGCCGCGCTGCGGTGGACCCGCGAGCGGCCCAGGGCCGACAGCACGATCCCGACGACCGCGAGCGGCACGCCGAGCAGCGGCAGGAGCCAGGCGACCAGGCTCACGATGCCGAGGATGAAACCCGTCAGGACGAGGGGTTCGGAACGGGTGGTCGAGGTCGGTGTCGTCGTCGTCATGGCCCGGGAACGTAGGAGCGCCGGCAGGGCTCCGCGCGGTGGAGTTCCGTCCGGGCCCGATCCACCGCCCGATCGGGTCAGAGGGGTCACGTCTCGCGTCCGGGCTGCGGCGGGCGGTGAACGGGGGCAGGATCGCGCCGTGCCGAAGCGCAGCGCCGGGATTCTCCTGTACCGCCGGACCGGGGACGGGGTGGAACTCCTCGCCGGTCACATGGGCGGCCCGCTGTGGTCGTCGAAGGACGAGCACGCCTGGTCCATCCCCAAGGGTGAGCTCGACCCCGACGAGGAACCGCTCGCCGCGGCCCGGCGGGAGTTCACCGAGGAACTCGGTCTGCCCGTCCCCGACGTCGACCTCGTCGGGCTCGGCGAGGCGGTGCAGCGGTCCAACGGCAAGCTGGTGACGATCTGGGCGGGCGAGGCCGACCTCGACCCGGCGGCGGTCGTCCCGGGCACCTTCACGATGCAGTGGCCGCCCCGGTCGGGGACGCTGCGGGAGTTCCCCGAGATCGACCGCGTCGCGTGGCTGAGCCCGGACGAGGCCCGCACGAAGCTCGTGAAGGGTCAGGCGGTGTTCGTCGACCGGTTGCTGGAACTGCTCTCGGCGCCGGCCTGAACGTCCCCGCCGAGGTCGTCGTGCAGGGTCCGGCGCGTCAACCGCGACGCCGGCGGCGGCTGCTGCGTCCAGGCCGTGACGTCGCGCGCCAGCAGGTCGTCGAGCAGTTCCGACGACCGCGCCGTCCGTTCCTCGTCCCAGCGGCCCCACTGCGGGAACGGGTCCTCCGTCGCGGCCACCCGCGCCAGTTCCGGGTAGTCGGTGCGCCAGCGCGGGCGGACGTCGTCGAGCAGCAGCCCGGTCCCGGCGACGAGGCAGCGCAACCGCAGGTACCGGTGGCGGTTCCACTCGTCGCCCACCACCGACGCGGGGTCCGGGCCGGACCGTTCGCGCAACCCCGCGAGCTCGGCGCCCGCGGCCTCGCCGAGCCGCACGAGCGCCGCGATCCGCTCCGGTCCCATGTCGAGGTTCAGGCCGCCCTGGTCGTCGGCGAGCCGCACGGTGCAGATGCGTTCGCGCACCCCGGGGACGCGCGCCTGGGACTCGTCGGCCCAGTTGTGCATCGTGTCGTAGACGCCGGCCAGGAACTGCCGGACGGTGCCCACCGCCGCCACCGGCGGCGTCGTGGCCGCGCTGGAGGCGACCGGCCGGAACACGCGCTGCGCGACGGGGCTGGCGGGGTCCGCACCCCCGACGAGGTTCACGGCGTACGTGGGCCGGCTCGGCAGCGGGGAGTCGAACAGGTGCACGGGCAGGTTCGACGTGATCCCGCCGTCGCTGAACCAGCACTCGACCCACCGCGCCGGCCCCTGGGGGTCCGAACCCGTGGGGGCCCACGTCCACAACGGCACCGCCGACAGCAGGACGGGGAACGACAGGCTGATCCGCGCGCCCAGCCAGATCGGCAGGTCCTCCGCCGCGGGCAGCAGGACGAGCCCGGCCGCGGCCGCCGTCGCCCGGTGCTCCGGGGCGACGTCGGCCGCGGGGGGCCGGGAGGCGAGGAACTCCATCACCTCCGGGGGCAGCAGCCGCCGCCACTGCTCGGGGCGGTAGGCCCACACCCCGCGCGTCAGCGGGAAGTGCGAGGACTCGCCCTGCGAGACGTTCGTCGTCGTCGTCACGAGCCGGATCCCGGCGGTCGCGAGGTCCCCGTAGGTCACGGGCTGCTCGCGGCCGGCGAGGTGCTGGACCGTCGTGTGCAGGTACTCCCCGAGAGCCGGCTCCTGCGGGGTCCCCCCGAGCCCCGTGCACAGCCCGAAGAGGTTGTCGTCCAGCCGCCCCGGCGCCGACCCGAGGACCGCCCGCGCCCCGAACCCCAGCGCCGCGCCGGCCACCACCACGAGCGCGAGGAGGAGCGAACTCACCCCCGCCGCGACGGCCGCGCGGGTGTCGGCGCCGGCCACCAGCGCGAGCACCCCGGCCAGGACGGCGAGCGCGGCGACGGCGGCGACGGCGAAACCCCGGGTCCGCGCCCCGCGCGCCCCGACGTGCCCGAGCAGCGTGCGGACCCGCCCGGCCCCGCGCAGCAGCAGCGCCAGGTCCAGCAGCTCCCGGGTTCCCGGCTGCGGCCGGAACAGCGCGAGCAGACCGCTGCGCCCGCCGCTCACGGCGGCCATCTGCGCCGGCACCTCGGCGAGCCGCTCGAAACCCCCCGAACCCCGTCCGAGTTCGGCGGCCGCCGCGAGCACCGCGGCCAGCGCACCCGCCGAGGAACCGCCGATCGAGCGGAACCGGTGCGTGCGGGCGATCCGCACGACGGCCGAGGGGTACACCAACCCCGACGTCACCCCGCCCTTGAGGACGAGGTCGCACTCGAACTCCGGTCCGTCCGTCACCGGCGCAGTCTGCTCCGCGGGTCCGGGCGCCGTCGAGGCGGCGGCGCGGGGGCGGCGCGGGGTTCCCGGTTCAGCCCGGTGACCGCCGGCCGGCGGGGTCGGTGACGACGTGGACCACCGTGTCGAGCCTGGTCACCGCGAGCAGGAACCTCACCTGGTCCGACGGCCGCAGCACGCTGACCCGCCCGGCCCCCAGTCCCCGGGCCAGGGTCGCCACGAACGCGGCGCCGGTGGAGTCCATGAACGTCACCCCGGCGACGTCCAGGACGACGGGGCGTCCCGCGGCGAGGGCGTCCTCGGCCAGCGCCGTGAGGTGTTCCGCGCACTCGGCGTCGACCTCGCCGCGCAGGACGACGGTCGTGCTCGCGCCGGGACCGCCCTCGCCCGGCCCCTCGCGGCGGCCGGTCAGCGGACCCGTCCCGGCCGGCCGGCACCGCGGGCGGGCAGGTGCAGGTCCGCGACGGTGACGTTGACCTCGGTCACCCGCAGCTCCGTCATCCGCAGGACGGAGGAGACGACCTCCCGGCGCACCCGGGCGGCGACGTCGACGAGGTCGGTCCCGTGCTCCGCGACCAGCCGCAGGTCGATCACGGCCTCCCGCTCACCGACCGCGGCCACCACGCCCGGCGCGGTGCCGCTGGAGGTGCCGGGGACCCACGGGTGCGGCGCGTCGGGCGCACCGGTCTCCTCGCTGAGGGCGACGACGCCGGGCACCCCGCGCGCGGCGATGCCGGCGATGACGGCGACGACGTCGTCGGACATCGTCGTGGTCCTCGCCGTGGTTCCCGTCGTGGTCCTCGTCGCCCCGTCGACCGTCGTCCCACCGCCGCTGGTCTCCGACATGGACCGGTCCTCCCGAGGTGCGCCGTGCGTGGACCCGACCTGGTGGACCGGGCACGGGACAGACTTACAGCGTAAGTTCCTCCAGCGCCAGCCCTGCGGGCGGGCGGGTCCGGACCGGCGGTGCCAGGATCGGTGCGTGCAGGGGACCTCCGACGACGGTGCCGGGGGACCGCCGCCACCCGGCGAGCCCGACCCCGCCCACCTGCCCGACGTCGACGAGCTCCTCGTCGAGGGTGCGGAGCCCCCCTCCGAACGGGTGTCGCTGAACCGCGAACGCATCCTCGCCGCCGGGTTGCGGGCCATCGACGAGGAGGGTCTCGGGGCCTTGACGATGCGCCGGCTCGGGGCGCGGCTGGGGGTCGAGGCGATGTCCCTCTACCGCTACGTCCCCGGCCGGGAGGACCTGCTGGACGGGGTCGTCGGGGTCATGGTCGACGAGCTCGGTCAGGACCCCGAGGTGCTGCGCTCCCCCGACCACGGGTGGCAGGACTTCCTGCAGCGCATGGCCCACGGGGTGCGGCGGGTGGCGATCGCCCACCCGAAGGCCTTCCCGCTGGTCGCCTCGACGCCCCCGGAGGCCCCGTGGCTGCGTCCGCCGCTGCGCAGCACGGAGTGGGTCGAGACGTTCCTGGCGGGCCTGGTGCACCAGGGGTTCTCCGACGAGCAGGCGGCTGCCACCTACCGCGCGTTCACGAGCTTCCTGCTGGGCAACCTGCTGCTGGAGGTCGCCCAGCGGGGAGGGGCCGTCGGGCCGCTGGACCTCGTCGACGAGGAGGAGCCCGCCGGGGGGCTGGACGAGGCGCCCACCGTCCGGCGCCTGGCGCGCCTGCTCGGTGAGGACCGGGCGCTGCAGGAGTTCGAGGAGTCGCTGGAGAGCCTGATCGACCGCGTCTCCGCGCAGGTGCTCGGCGGCAGCGGGGCCTGACCGGGCGGCCGCTCAGCCCGCGCCGGGGACCGCGCGCAGCGCGAACTCCACGGAGGCCAGCAGGTCGGCGCGCCCGACGCCGGCGGCGGCGTGGACGGCGTGGCCCTCGCTGACGGCCATGACGAACCGGGCGAGGGTGGCGGGGTCGGTGCCGGCGGGCAGGTCGCCGTCGGCGACGGCGGTGGCGAACCGGTCGGCGAAGGTGGCCTCGCCGGCGAGGCGGCTGGCGGCGAGGAACTCGGCGACCTGCCCGTTGTCGCGGCCGCACGCGAGGCCGCCCTGGATCGACAGGCAGCCCGCGGGCCGGTCGGGTCGGGTGAGGGCCTCGACGTTGGCGCGCAGGAAGGCGGCGACGACCCGGGCGGCCGTGGGTTCGGCCAGGGCGGCGCGGGCGTAGGCCATGTCGACCTCGGCGTAGCGGGCGACGGCCCGGTGGAACAGCTGCTCCTTGTCGCCGAAGGCGGCGTACAGGCTGGGGCGGTTGACGCCCATCGCCTCCGTGAGGTCGCTGAGGGAGGCGCCCTCGTACCCGTGCCGCCAGAACACCTCGACCGCGCGGTCGAGGGCCGCGTCGGCGTCGAACCCCCGGGGTCGTCCTCGTGCTGCCACGCCGACATCCTAACCGATCGGTACAGATTTGACAGCGACGGTGCGGAGGTCTACGTTCCACATCAGTACCGAACGGTACACATACCTGGGGAGAGATCGTGGAACAGCTGCAGGACAAGACGGCCCTGGTCACCGGGGGCACCTCCGGCATCGGCCTGGCCGTCGCGCACCGCTTCGTCGAGCAGGGCGCGCACGTCGTCGTCACCGGCCGCCGGCAGGAGGCGCTCGACGCGGCCGTCGCCGCCCTCGGCGCCGTCCGCCCGGGCTCGGCCACCGGGGTGCGCGCCGACGTGGCCGACCTGGCCGACCTCGACCGCCTCTACGCCGTGGTCGCCGAACGCGGCCACGGCCTCGACGTCGTCGTCGCCAACGCCGGCGGCGGCGAGTTCGCCGCGCTGGCCGACATCACCTGGGAGCACTACGAGTCGACGTTCGCGACGAACGTCGGCGGCACCCTGTTCACCGTCCAGAAGGCGCTGCCGCTGCTGAACCCCGGTGCCTCCGTCGTACTGACCGGCTCCAACGTCGACGTCAAGGCCAGCCCGTCGTTCAGCGTCTACGCCGCCACCAAGGCCGCGCTGCGCTCCTTCACCCGGTCCTGGGCCGCCGAGCTCGCCGGCCGCGGGGTGCGCGTCAACAGCGTGGCCCCCGGCCCGATCGGCACGCCGGGCCTGTCCGGCCTGGCCCCCGACGCCGCGGGTGCGGAGCAGCTGCTCGACGGCCTGGCGGCGGGCGTCCCGATGGGCCGCCTCGGACGGCCCGAGGAGATCGCCGACGCGGTCCTCTTCCTCGCCGGGCCCGGGAGCAGTTACATGACGGGAGCCGAGATCTACGTCGACGGCGGGACCAGTCAGTTCTGAGCGAGCACCGGAGGACACGGGTGGACGAGACCCGGATCGAGACCGAGGCGCTGATGCGCGCCAACCTGCTGGACGTCTTCGGCCAGCGCGACCCCGCCGCCCGGCGGGCGGCGGCCGAACGCCTCTTCGGCGAGGACGTCGTCTTCGGTGACGAGGAGGAGACGACGCACGGCGTCCCGGCCCTCCTGGAGCGGGCCGGGGCCATCCTGGACCGGGCCCCCGCCGAGGCCGTCTTCGCGGCCGACTCCCCGGTCTACGGGACGGGGGAGCAGGCGGCGCTGACCTGGACGTTCGGCGTGCCCGGGGCGCAGCCTCTCGCCCGCGGGATCGACCTCGCCACGATCGCCGGCGGGCGGATCACCCGCCTCACGACGCTGCTCGCCCGCTGAGGGCGGGGTCCGGGGGTCAGTCCACGCCGTAGGCGGCGACGAAGTCCTCCACCGCCCGCACGACCTCGCGGGCCACGGCGGCCGGCAGCCCGGTCAGCGCCTGCCGCCGGGCCCCCTCGGGCACGCCCCGGCGCCGGGCGTCCCCGTCGGCCTGGGCGGCGGCGGCCAGGACGTGGCGCGGGACGGCGGCGCTCACGCCCATCCGGTCCAGGACCAGCCCCGCGACCCAGTCGGGGTCCAGGCTCCCCGCCGGCGGGGCGAACACCCGCTCGCCCTCGACGTAGTCACCGCTGCCGCCGTGGTTGCGCACCCGCGCACCGTACGCCCGGGCGGGGGTGCGCGCCGCGCGTCCGGCGGCCTCACGCGGCGGGCGGGGCCGCCAGCCACTCCGGCCGCGGGGCCCAGCCGATGCGGTACCGGGCGGCCTGCTCCGAGGGGCTGTACGGGCCCAGCGAGAGCTGCAGCGCCCGCAGGGACCACCGCGCGCGGCGCAGCTCCCGGACCTCGCGCGGACCCCTCGCCCCGCGCCCCGGCACCCCCGCCAGGTCGGCCAGTTCGGGGGACAGGACCAGCCCGCCGGCGGTGGCCAGCCGCGCGTAGACGGCGCGCTCGACCCGGTTCAGCCCGGCCGGCCCGCCGATGAACGCCCGCAGGTCGGCGGGCACCGGCGCCAGCACCGGGCGCACGGCCCGCAGCGCCTCGGCGAGCCCGGCCCGGTCGGCCGGCAGGTCGTCCGCGCCCAGGGCGCGGGCGCTGCGGGCCCAGTCGCGGACGTAGACGTCGCCCCAGCCGCGGCCGAACCGGCGGGTCAGGTCGTGCCCGCACGCGTCGTTCGCGGCGAGGAAGGCATCGGTGAAGGCCAGGTGCACCCACCGCAGCAGCGCGGGGTCCGAGGCGGCGTAGGCCCGGCCGTCGTCGGTGCGGCCGGTGACCCGCGCGTGCATCCCCCGCACGCGCGCGGCCTCGCGCTCCGCCAGCTCCGCCGACCCGAACGTGGACACCACGAGCCAGCGCGCCGTGCCGGCCAGCCGCTTCCAGGGGTCGGTGCGGTAGGAGGAGTGGCGCTGCACCCCCGCCAGGGCCAGCGGGTGCGTCGCCTGCCCCAGCAGCGCCGCGATGCCCCCGACCAGCGTCGACAGGTCGCCGTGCACGCGCCAGACCACCCCGTCCGGTTCGAACCAGCCGGGTCCGTCCCCGACGGTGGCGATGTCGCGGACCCAGTCCGGCGCACCGCCGGGGTCGCCGGAGACCCTGGCCCGGAACCCGGACCGCACCCGGGCGGGCAGCAGGAGAGGCACCCGGCCAGCCTCACCCGGCGACGTCGGGCCCGCACCCCGGCCGGTGGGTCCGGCGGACCCCGGGTCCCGCCGGGCGGGAGCCGGTGTCCCGGTGGAGCAGGTGTGCTGGAGTGGTCGACGGGTCGAACCCGGGCCCGCGCCACGCACCGCTGCTCAGCGCCACCAGTGCCACCCACACTCCGCGTCGACGACCAGGGGCCGACATGTCCGTCGAGGGTTCCGCCGAGGCCTCCGGTCCCCGCCCGGTCGACGACTCCCCGTGGGAGGCGGTCGCGCGGTTCGCGCTGGACCTGAGCCTGGCCCTGTCCCTGGAGGACGTGGTCCGCTCCCTGGTCCGCCTCGGGGTGCCGGCGTTGTCCGCGGACGGGTGCGGCATCGTCACGCCCGCCGCCGACGGCGGGTGGCAGCTCGCGCTGAGCACGTCGTTCACGCCGGGACTGCGCGCCCGGTTCCTCTACGAACCCGCCGACAGCCCGCTGCCCGCGTGCCGCGCGGCCCGCGAGGGCCGCACCTTCCTCGTGCCGGACCGCGACGCGGCCGCCCGCGTGCACCCCCGGATGGCCGAGGTCGTCGACGTCACCCAGCGGGCCCGCTGGGCGCTGCTGCCGCTGCGGACCGAGGGCGAGGTCGTCGGCAGCCTCGCCGTCTCCTGGACCGACCCGGCGGAGTTCACCGCGGCCGAGGTGGCCGTCCTGGAGGTCTTCGCCGCGCACTGCGCGCCCACGGTGCAGCGGCTCCTGGTCGCCGGGCAGGACCAGCGGGCCACCGCCCTCCTGGGCCGGATGGCGCGGGCCCTGCAGCGCGGGGTGCTGCCGGACCTGCCCGCGGTGGACGGTCTCGACCTCGCGGCCTGCTACCTGCCCGCCGCGGACGGCGCCGAGATCGGCGGGGACTTCTACGACACCTTCGTCCGGGCCCGCGGTGACGTGGTGGTGGCCGTGGGGGACGTCGCCGGGCACGACCCCCTCGCGGCGGCGGCCATGACGAGGGTGCGGACGCTGCTGCGCGGGCTGGCCTACGACAGCGACGACGGGCCGGGCGCGCTGCTGGACCGGCTGGACGCCGCGGTCGCCGCCCTGGAGCCGGGCATCACCGCCACGGCCGTGCTGGTGACCGCGACCCGCACGGACGACGGCGCGCTGGACGTGCGCTGGGCCGACGCCGGGCACCCCCCGCCGGTGCTGCGCCACCCGGACGGGACCGTCGAGGTCCTGCAGGACGGCGGGGAACCGCTGCTGGGCGTCGACTGGCCCGCCGCCCGGTCCGAGCACCGTCGCCGCCTCCCCGTCGGCAGCGTCCTGGTGCTCGTCACCGACGGTGTCGTGGAGAGCCGCGACACCGAGGTCATGACCGGCATCGGGTCCCTCGCCCAGACGCTGGGCGGGGTCGCCGACGTCGGGGACGCCTCCACGGTGTGCGCGGCGCTCGCCGGCACCCTCCTCGACCCGGACCCGGACCCGGCCGAGCCGGCCGGGACGCGGGACGCGCGCGACGACCGGACGCTGCTGGTGCTGCGGGTCCCCGCGTCCACCGGCCCCCCCGAGCCGGCCCCGGCGCGGGAACCGGCCGGGGACTCCGACACGGTGACACGGGTCGTGGTGCTCTCGCCCGAACCCCGGTCGGCCCCGGTCGCGCGGGGGGCCGTCCGCTCCGTCGCCGGGACCGGCGGGTGGCCGGCGGACGACGTCGACGTCGCCGAGCTCCTCGTGAGCGAACTCGTGGCGAACGCCGTCATCCACGCCCGCAGCGAGATCCGCGTCCGGGTGGCCAGCACCGCCGACCGGTTGCTCGTGGAGGTCGAGGACGAGAACGACCGTCTCCCCGAGCTCCTGGCGCACGACGACGACGCCCTGTCCGGACGCGGCCTGCAGCTGGTCAGCGGCGCGGCGCACGACTGGGGGTTCCGCCCGCTGCCCGACGCGGCGCTCGGCGGCAAGGTCGTGTGGTTCGCCCTGCGCCGGGACCGCGCGTAGATCGGCGCGGCCCAGGAGTCCGTCCCGCTCGGCCGGGTCGGGGTGGAGGTCGTCGACCGGGTGGACCGGTGGTGGGTCAGGTGGACGCCGGTCCGTCGGGCCTCAGCGGGCGGTCGCGTCGACCCAGGTGTCGTCCTCGGTGATGAGGGCGAAGGAGGGATCGCTCAAGTGCGATGCCGCGATCACGACGCGGCCCTCCTTGGCCTGCTCGAAGATCCGGCGGCGGGCGCTGCCGGCGGTGTCCCGGTCGACGTCCGTCATGAAGTGGATGTTCTCGTCGTTCAGCTGGGCGGGCAGCTCGATCAGGTCGCCCACGAACCACAACCTCTGGCCCTGCGAGCTCAGCGTCACGGTGACGTGCCCGGGCGTGTGACCAGGTGCGTGGACGGCCGAGACGCCGGGAAGGAGCTGACTCTCCCCGGCGGCGTAGGTCCGCAGGATGCCCGCCTCCCGGGCGGATTCCATGACGATGCGGGCAGGGTCGTCCGCCGGAGCTCCATCGACGAGCAGCGCCCAGTCCTCGGCGCCGTAGTGCACGGTGGCGTTCGGGAAGAACGGCCGCCCGTCCTTCACGATCCACCCGATGTGGTCCAGGTGCAGGTGGGTGGTGAAGATTTCGGTGATGTCCTCGGGTGCGACCCCCTCCGCAGCGAGGGCGGCGGGAAGCGCCCCCGCGCTGGCCATGGTGGGTGGCGGGTTGGTCAGGCCGTTGGCCGCGGCGAGTTCAGGGGGGAAGGGCATGGACAGCTCCCCGGCGCCGGCGTCCACGAGGAACGTCCCGTGCGGACCCTGCACCAGGTGGGCACCCAGGCGGATCTCGTGGGTGCCCGTGGCGTCGAGGGTGTCGGGGTACTTCGTGAAGTCAGCTCCGGGGTACGCCGACGGCGGGAGGTGGGAGGCGCCGTCGGTCAGGACGGTGACGGTGAACTCGCCGATGGTGATCTTGTCGGTCATGAGGGTGCTCCAGCTTCGTCGGTCGCTAACTTTGTGTCAGTCAATGACAGGATGACGTCGAGTGAATGTACCTGCTGGTAGGCCGTGGGGAAAGCCTTCCGCGTCGGCGTGAGGAGTTCTCCGCGCGACAGTCAGGTGCTCGTGCGTGGATCCGTCAGAACCGGGGGTCTGCCGCGCCGCGGTCCGGCCGGCTGGCCGGCCAGAAGCTGTCACAGGGTGACGCGCGGGTAGCGGGTGACGGAAAGGTACGCTGGAGTCGTGGAACACCCAGCTGCTGCTCCGGCCGCACCCAAGGGTGTGCGGGAGAGGACGAAGGACGCCATCCGCAGCGAGCTGTCGGCCGCTGCCGTGCGCATGTTCCAGGAGGTGGGGTACGCCGGCACCACGGTGGAGGCGATCGCCGCTTCGGTCGGGGTCTCGGGACGGACCTTCTTCAGGTACTTCGCGTCCAAGGAAGACGCTGTCCTGCAGCCGGTCGAGAACCTGGGGCGAGATGCCGCGATCCGACTGCTGGACAGACCCGTTCGTGAGACGCCCCTGCAAGCCCTGCGTGCCGCGCTGAACGTGGCTGTCGAGGCGGTGTTGCGAGACGTCCCCCAGATGCGGACCGTCATGCAGTTGAACGTCGAGAACCCGGAGCTGCGTCGGCGGCACCTGCAGAAGATGGACGAGTGGATCGACGACCTGGCCGGAGCACTCGCCTCCAGGCAGGGGTTGACACCCACCGATCCATCCGTACGACTGCCCTGTTCCATCGTGCTGGCGGCCTGGGAACTGGCGCTCCGCCGTTGCGCCGAGCAGGATGACTTCGAGGGGGTCGCCGAGGCTCTCGACGTGGCGCTCTCCGAGGCCAAGCAGTTCCTGCGGAGGTGACGCGGCGACGACGGCCAGCCGGTCGCTCCGTGCACTTCCGAGAGCCGTGGTGAACCGGACGCCGCCCGGGTGCCGCAGCGCCCGGAGAGCACCGGTCCCGCCGCACGATCGTCGACGGCAGCCGGGTTCTCCGTCCTCGGGGGGCGCCGCGTCGAGAACGGGACACGCAGGCTGTTCCGCGCCCCAGCGCCGGCGGCTCGGCGTGGGCAGTTCACCGCTGGCCGCCGGGTGCGCTGCTCAGTGCTCCAGGACGGGCCAGCGCTGGACTGGCGACGGGATCGCCAGGTGGTGCGTGAACGAGGGGTTCTCGCGGCGCGGAAGCGCTCCGCCGCCGACGGCCCCCCACCGGTTGCTCGCCGAGGAAGCAGGTCCGACGCTGCGGTCCAGGTGACGGGTCAGGTGCCGAAACGGGCACCGAGCCCTCCATCGACGTCCCGGGTGGCTCCGGTGACGTGGGCGGCCCCGTCGGAGACGAGGAAGGCCACGACAGCAGCGATCTCCTCCGGCTCTCCGAACCGACCGAGGGGTAGATCTGCTTCAGGTGCCGCCAAGCCGCCTCGGGATCGGGCATCGCCCGGTACGGGGCGACCACGGGGGGGCCGGACGTAGCCGGGGCAGACGGCGTTGACGCGGATGGCGTCCGCGGCCAGCTCCAGGGCCGTGGAGCGGGTCAGGCCGAGCATCCCGTCCGTGACAACCCTGGTGCACCACCAGGCGGCCTCGAGGTCGCCCGCCATGAGCGCGTCCCAGCACAGCCACCGGTCAGCCGTCCCCGGCCAGGTGCCGGGCGACGGCCGACCCGATGCCCCGGGTGCCGCCGGTGACCACGGCAGCCCCCCGTCTCGACCCACTGCCACGGCAACCGTCGGCCGCGCCACCGACCGGCTCGCCGACCGGCGTCGCGGTGGACACCTCCACCTCACACCCCGCTGGTGGTGGTCGCAGCCAGATCGGTGGCGGCGGCGCTGGCTTCCTGGGCTTCGACGTCGGCCAGGCGCTCGCGCAGCGCGTCGCGGATGATCCTGAAGGAGTCGCTGCCGGTCACCAGACGCAGCGGGGCCGGGGTCTGGTCGACGGTCGCGATGATCGCCGCGGCGACCTTGGCCGGGTCGCTGACCGAGGGCAGCGCCGGGTTCTGGATGCCGCGGCTCATCGCCGCCGGCGTGCCGTCGTAGGCGGCCAGCGGCTGCGGCAGGCGCGAGCCACCCGTGCGGAAACCGGTGGCGGCGCTACCGGGTTCGACGATGGTGATGCCGATCCCGAACGGGGCCAGGTCCTTGGCGTTGGCCTCCATGAAGCCCTCCACGCCCCACTTGCTGGCGTGGTACAGCGAGGCGCCGGGGTTGGTGGCCAGCCCACCGTAGGTGGACAGCTGGATGACGCGCCCCCCGCCCTGGGCCCGCAGGTGGGGCACCGCGGCCCGCAGGACCTGGATGGGGCCGACGAGGTTGGTCGCCAGCTGGTGCTCGATGAGTTCGTCGGTCAGCTCCTCGGCCGCGCCGAACAGGCCGTAGCCGGCGTTGTTGACGACGACGTCGATCGTGCCGAGCTCGGCGAACGCCTCCGCGACGACCTCGCGGATCCGGGCGGTGTCGGTGACGTCGAGCTGGGCGGTCCAGAGACGGTCGCCGTGGATCTCGCTCAGGTCGGTCAGGGAGGAGGTGTCGCGGGCGGTGGCCGCCACGCGGTCGCCCTGCTGCAGGAGCTGCTCGGTCATCAGGCGGCCGAAGCCGCTGCTGGAACCGGTGATGAACCAGGTGCGCTGAGCCATTGTCGTTCGACCTCTCGGTGGCTGGTGTGCCCGGACTCGCAGTGCTTGGAACCGGTGCTGCACACGATGTTCGGGTCGTGCCCGTGGCCGGAGAAGACCCCGCGGACACTGGTAGTGGCGGGGACAGGCTGAGCATCCACGGCTCGCACGGTGGCGAGTAGCGTCGGGACGGTGGAACCGCGTACGCCGTTGGCCGACTTCCTGCGCGCTCGCCGCGAGCTGGTGCAGCCCGAGGACGTCGGGCTGCCCGCGGGTAGCCGGCGCCGGGTGCGGGGACTGCGGCGCGAGGAGGTGGCGCTGCTGGCCGGGATCAGCAACGAGTACTACCTGCGGCTGGAGCAGGGCCGCGACCAGCACCCCTCCGAGCAGGTGGTCGACGCCTTGGCGCGGGCGTTGCAGCTGGACGACGAGGGCACGGCCCACGTCCTGGAGCTGTCCCGCGCCCGCCCGCGCCGACGTGCCGGTTCCACCACACACCGTCCGGAGCGGGTGCCCGACGGGGTGCGGATGCTGCTGGAGACGGTCAACGTGCCCGCCTTCGTCATGGACCGCTACCGGGACGTGATGGCGGTCAACCGGCTCGCGACCGCGTTGGAGCCGGCTCTGGTGATCGGCGCCAACCGGATGGTGTCCCTGTTCACCGACCCGCAGGCGCGCAGCTACCACCCGGACTGGGTGCAGAACACCGCCAGCGTCGTGGCGCAGTTGCGCGCAGACATCGGCGCCGACCAGGACGACCCGCGGTTCCAGGCCCTCGTGGGTGAGTTGTCGCTCAAGAGCGAGCGCTTCCGCCGGCTGTGGGCCCGCCACGACGTCAAGGCCGTCGGGTCTCCCACCGGCGTCGTGAACCACCCCGTCGTGGGGGAGTTGATCCTGCACCGGGAGAAGTTCGCCGTCCTGGGCACCACCTCACTCGTGGTCGTGGTGTACCACGCTGAGCCGGGTACGCCGTCCGCCGAGGCTCTGGCGATGCTGGCGTCGCTGACCTGACCGGTAGACGTCCAGAGGACCTGGTCCGGTGGGTTCTCGGCGACCGTCGGCCAGGAGTTCGTGTCCAGGCGCAGACCCCGCGACGACGGACGGTGCCCGAACCGGCGGATCCTCCGCGCGGGTTCAGGTGCAGGTGGCCGTGGCCGTCGTGCCCGAAGGACTGGTCGGGGTGTTGGAGCAGCGCTCGCGGCCGGTCGATCTTGGGCGTGGGGTCTCGCGGGTGGGCTGGAGGCATCGCAGGAACCAGTTGCCGCCCACACCGCAACACGACGGCGGGTTCCCGGCGAACGCTGAGCGCAGTTCCACCGACCCCGTAGCTCACGGGGCCGGCGCCGTACGCCGGCTGGTGGCTGTTGCGTCGCGGCGGGGCAGTCCCGGCCGGGTGGAACACCGCGATGATCTGGCCGACCCGTGGGCCGGCACACCTGGTGCGCGGGCTGAGGCGGCAGCCGTGCGGTGAGGGCCGACGGAAGCGCCCCCGTCGTCGTCTCCACCGGGGGCGCCACCGTGGTCCGTTCACCCCACCGGCGTGAGCGCGCGCACCGCGATGGGGCGGGCGAGCAGTCCCTCCAGCGCCGCGGACAGGTCTGCGAAGGCCGGCCCGGCGGCGTGCGCGTCGAGCGCGGCGCGGTCGGCCCACCGCTCGACCATGACGTAGGAACCGTCGCGGGGGTCGACGTTGAGCTCGTAGCGCTCGCAGCCGGCGTCCTCGTGACGGACGCGGACGACGGCGGCGCGCAGGACGTGCCCGACTTCGTCCTCGTGGCCGGGCAGAGGGGTGATGTCGGCGACGACGGTGGTGCTCACGGGAGTCCTCCTGGGGGTTTCGGGGAGTTTCGGGGGTTCGGGGTTCAGCGCGTCACGACGACCTTGCCGACGGTGCGGCCGGTCTCGACCAGGCGGTGCGCCTCGCGCAGCCCGGCGGCCGAGAAGTCCTCGATCGTCGTGGTGAGCGTCGTGCGGATCCGCCCGGCGTCGACGAGGTCGGCGGTGCGGCGCAGCAGTTCGCCCTGCTCGGCCAGGTCGGGGGTGGAGAACATCGACCGGGTGAACATGAACTCCCAGTGCCAGGCGATGCTCTTGGCCTTCAAGGGCGTCAGGTCCAGCCCGTCGGGGTCGTCGATCCCGACGACCTGCCCGAAGGGCTGCACGACCTGGGCGAACGCCTCGACCTGGCCCTGGGTGTTGGGGGTGAACAGGTGCTCGACGCCGTCGGGGGCCACGGTGTGGACGGAGGCGACGAGGTCGCGGTGGTCCACGACGCCGTCGGCACCGAGGTCGCGGACCCACCGCTCGGACTCGGGTTTCCCGGCGCTGCCCAGCACGGTGAGCCCGGTGAGCTGCTTGGCCAGCTGGACCATCACCGACCCGACACCCCCGGCCCCGGCCAGGACGAGGAGGGTCCCGGTGGAGTCGGTGTTCAGCTGCAACCGGTCGAAGAGGGCCTCCCACGCGGTGATGGTGGTCAGCGGCATCGCCGCGGCCTCGGCGAAGGTCAGGGTGGTGGGTTTGCGCGAGGCGATGCGCGCGTCGACGGCGTGCAGGTGCGCGTTCGACCCGGGCCGGGTCAGGTCACCGGCGTACCAGACCTCGTCGCCGACGGCGAAACCCTCCACGGCCTCGCCGACGGCCTGCACGACGCCGGCGGCGTCCCAGCCGAGGACCTTGGGGGTGGACTGCTTCTCCAGCCCGGCGCGGACCTTGACGTCGACGGGGTTGACGGAGACGGCGCGGACGTCGACGAGCAGGTCGTGCGGACGCAGTCCGGGGACGGGGACGGTGACGTCCACCAGGGATTCCGGGTCGCTGACGGGCAGGCCGTCGAGGGCGGCGACGGCGGGGACGGTGTTCACGGGTTTCCTCCTGCGGGTTTTCTTCGAGTGGTTTCTCTGGTTGGTTTCTTCGGGTGGGGTGGTCAGGCGAACCGGCCGCCGCCGTCGACGTGCAGCGTCGTGGCGGTGAGGAACGGGTTGGTCATGGCGAACAGGGTGGCCTGCGCCAGGTCGGTGACGGTCCCGGTGCGCCGCGCCGGGTTCGCCTGCGCGGTGGCGGCCAGGAAACCCTCCTTGGCGGTGCCGAGCCCGTCCCAGGAACCGGAGTCGACGATCCCGGGGGAGATCGCGTTGACGCGAACGGGCGCCAGTTCCACGGCCAGCGCCTGGGCGAGGAACGCCGTGGCGCCGTTCGCGGTGGCCATCGCGACGCGTTCGGCGGCCGGCCGCCAGGCGATGAACCCCGAGAACAGCGTCAGGGACCGGCCGATGTCCAGGCGCCCGGCCAGCAGCGCGGGGCCGAACACCTTGACGTCGAAGGCGCGCACGAGCGCGGCGCGGTCCAGGTCGCGCAGCGGCCCGTTCGCGGGCGCGGCGGCGAGGTTCACGACGTGGTCGACGTGCCCGAGCCGTGCGGCGAGCGCCGTGAGGGACCGCTCGTCGGACAGGTCGACGCTCTCGGGGCGGGCCCTGGCGGCGTCGGCGGCGGCTGCGGTGCGCCCGGGGTCGCGGCCGGCGAGCACGACGTCGGCGCCGGCGGCCCGGGCGAGGCGGGCCGTGGCCCCGGCGATCCCGCCCGTCCCGACGACCAGGACGGTCTGCCCGGTGAGTTCTGCGGTGGGTTCGGCGGTGGGTCCTGCGGTGGGTCCTGCGAAGGTGGTCACGGTCGTCCCAACGTGGCCGCGGCGGGTGCGCGTCCCGTCCTGCCGTGAGGTTTCCCGGCCGCCGGGGTGAGGATTCCTCACGCCAGTGCCGGCGCGCCCCCGGCGAGCAGGTCGGCGAGGAACCGCCCGGCGAGGGCGTCACCGCCGCCGGCGGGCAGCAGCACGACGACGTCGCGCCCCAGCGGCGGGGTGAACCGGACGACGCCCGTGGGGTCGCCGCCGAGCGCACTGACCGGCACGACGGCGACCCCGGCCCCGGCGCGGGCCAGGTGCGCGGCGGTCGAGGCGTTGCGGGTCCGGACCACGACGTCGAAGACGGTCCCGGCGTCGGCGGCCAGCCCGGTCAGCCAGCGGTCCAGGCCGTTGCCGGGGGTGAGCCCGACGACGGGGTGGGCCGCGACGTCGGCCACCGTCGTCGTCGTGGCCCCGGCCAGGGGGTGGCCCGGGGGGACGACCGCGACGACCTCCTCGCGGCCGACGAGGTGCACCTCCCCGGTCCAGCTCCCGGGCCGGGGAATCACCCCGAGGTCGGCGCGACCGGCCTCGAGGTGGGCGGCGAGGGTGTCGGCGCTGACGAACTCGGCGAGTTCGACGACCACGTCGGGGTGCTCGCGCCGCCAGCGGGTCAGGACGGGGGCGACGAGCGGGGCGGTGAGGGTCTCTCCGCAGGCGACCCGCACCCGTCCCGCGCTCCCGGCGGCCACGGCCCGGCCCAGGCGGGTCACCGCGGCGGCGGCCTCGACGGCGCGCCGGGCGTCGGCCTCGACCGCGCGGCCGGCCGCGGTGGCCTGCACCCCGCGCGGGAGGCGGTGCAGGAGCGGGGTGCGCAGCTCGCGCTCGAGGGCGGCGAGCTGGTGGGAGATCGCCGACGGGGTGGTGTGCAGCCGCCGCGCGGCTTCGGCGAGGGAACCGTGGTCGAGCACCGCGACGAGGAGCTCCAGGGCACGCAGGGTGGGCACGGGGTCAGGCTGGCGCACGCGCCGGGTCGGGGAGCGGGCGGCCTCGGGCTCAGGCCGGGACGGGGGCCTTCACGCGGGCCTCGACGAGCACGGGCAGGTGGTCGGACCCGGCCTGCTGCAGCGTCTTCACCTTCTCGATGTGCATGCCCTCGGAGATGGCGAAGTCGAAGTGCCCCCGGAACCGCTTGCGCACGTAGGTGGGCAGGTCGCTGTGGGAGACCTCGAAACCCTGCTCGGCCAGGCGCCGGGCCAGGGAGCTGGCGAACCACGGGTAGTTGAAGTCCCCGACGACGAGGGCCGCGGACCCGTGGGCGGCGGCGCGGATGGCGCCGAGGGCCTCGGTGATCTGGTGGCGGCGCATGGCGTTCGTCGCCGACAGCGGGGCGGTGTGGATGGAGGCCAGGGTCAGCAGCGCCCCGTCGTCCTCCAGGTCCTCGAACCGGACGGCGAGGAGCCGTTCGTGGGCGGGGGCCAGGAAGCGGTCGTGCATGGACCGGCGCAGCGGACGCAGCTCGTGGCCGTGCAGGTGCAGCCGGTCGGGGCGGTAGTACAGGGCCAGGCCGAGCCGGTTGCGCTGGGTGGCACCGGCCAGGACGAGGGGGCCGACGGTCTCGGGCAGGCGCAGGGTGTCGCACTCCTGCAGGCACAGCGCGTCGACGTCGTGCACCTGCGCGAGGTCGGCGAGCTCGAGCGTCGCGCGTCCCTCGTGGAGGTTGTAGCTGATCGTCTTCAGTGCGCGACCTGTCGGTGCTCCCACCCCTCGAACGTACCGCCCTCCTACCGGGTGCGCTCGGCTTCGGCCGAGCGCAGGACGCTGTCGCCGATCTCGCGCAGCGCCCGGACCTGCTCGGGGGTGAGCGCGTCAAACACCGCGCGCCGCACGGCCCCCACGTGGCCCGGGGCGGCGGCGGCGACCCGGTCCCACCCGGCGTCGGTGAGGGTGGCGAGCGTGAAGCGGCCGTCCCCGGGGTCGGGGCGCCGCGTCAGCCAGCCCCGGCGTTCGAGGCGGCGGGCGACGTGGGACAGGCGCGACAGGGAGCCGTGGGCGAGCCCGGCCAGGCAGCTCATGCGCAGGGTGCGGTCGGGGGCCTCGGACAGGGCCGACAGCACCCAGTACTCGAAGTGGGTCAGGCCGGCATCGCGCTGCAGCTGGGCGTCGAGGGCGGCGGGCAGGACGGTGAGCAGCGCCGCCAGCCGCCGCCACGCGGCCTGCTCCTCGGCGTCGAGCCAGTCCGGTTCCATCACCCTCCTCGTTGTTGACGGTTCAAGTCTCGGTGTCTACTGTCGATTGAAGCATCAAGTCACCGTCTCCGGGAGGTCCGCCGTGTCGATCGTCAACCCCGCCGTGCCCGCCGGCGCGTTCGACGACTTCCTGCGCGCCGGCCGTCCCGCGCAGCGCGCCTGGACGCCGGACGACGGCCCGTTCCCGGCCTTCTACGTCAGCCACGGCGCCCCGCCCGTCTTCGACGACCCGCTGTGGATCCGCCAGCTGTCCGACTGGGCGCTGAGCCTGCCCACGCCCCGCGCGATCCTCGTCGTCAGCGCCCACTGGGAGTCCGAGCGGGCCGTCCTCAGCTCGCCGCTGGCGGGCACACCGCTCGTGTACGACTTCGGCGGCTTCCACCGGCGCTACTTCGAGATGCGGTACGCCACCCCGGACGCCACGGCGCTCGCGCGGCAGGTGGCCGCGCTGATGCCCGCCGACGAGCCCCTGCACGTCGCCGGCCGCGGTCTGGACCACGGCGCCTGGGTCCCGCTGAAGGTCATGTACCCCGACGCCGACGTGCCCGTGCTGCAGCTCAGCATGCCGACCCACGACCCCGACCGGCTCCTGGCCCTCGGGCGCCGGTTGCGGCCGCTGCGGGAACAGGGTGTGCTCGTCATCGGTTCGGGTTTCATGACGCACGGACTCCAGTTCGCGACCCGGGAGATGTTCTTGTACAACGAAGTGCCGACGTGGTCCCGGGAGTTCGACGCCTGGGTCGCCGAGGCGCTGGCCCGTGGCGACGTCGACGCCCTGGCCGACTACCACCGCGCCCCCGGGATGCCCTACGCCCACCCGACCGTCGAGCACTACACCCCGTTGTTCATCACGCTCGGCGCGGCGACCGACGCGGCCGCACCACCCACCACCGTCATCGACGACTTCCAGATGGGGTTCGCCAAGCGCTCCCTGCAGGTCGCCTGAGATGCAGCCCCTGAAGTCGCCAGAGAGGAACAGATCGTGACCCAGACACCCGTCGCGACCGTCCGCACCGCCGTCGACGTCCCCCTCCGCTTCGCGGACGGGTACCGCACCACGGCCCGCGTCCACACCTTCGACGGTCTCGTCGACGGCAAGGAGCACCTGGCCCTCGCGCTGGGGAACTGGCAGGAGGGCACCCCCCTCGTCCGCCCCCACAGCGAGTGCCTCACCGGTGACGTCTTCGGTTCCGAACGCTGCGACTGCGGCCCGCAGTTCCGCGAGGCCGTCGAGCGCATCGCCACCGCCGGCGGTGTGCTGCTCTACCTGCGCCAGGAGGGCCGCGGCATCGGCCTGTACGCCAAGCTCGACGCGTACGCGTTGCAGGACAGCGGGTTGGACACCTACGAGGCGAACCTCGCACTGGGTCGCGGGGAGGACGAACGCGACTACACGGTGGCCGCGCAGATGCTGGACGCCCTCGGTGTGAGCGGCATCAACCTGCTGAGCAACAACCCCGACAAGGCCGAGCAGCTCGAGGCGCACGGCATCTCCGTCGAGCGCCGCGTCCCCACCGGTGTGCACCTGTCCGCCGCGAACGCGCGGTACCTGCGCGCCAAGCGGGACCACACCGCCCACACGCTGGACCTCGCGGGCTGATGCCGGCCCACGACGAGGAGTTCATGGCCCGGGCGGTGGCGCTGGCCGCCCGCGGCCTGGGGACGACGTCCCCGAACCCCGTCGTGGGGTCCGTGCTCGTGCGCGACGGCCGGGTCGTGGGGGAGGGCTGGCACGAACGCGCCGGCGGCCCGCACGCCGAGGTGGGTGCGCTGGCCGCCGCCGGGGAACTCGCCCGGGGAGCCACGGCGTACGTGACGCTGGAACCCTGCAACCACCACGGCCGCACCGGTCCCTGCGCCCAGGCCCTCATCGCCGCCGGGGTCACCCGCGTCGTCTACGCCGTCGCCGACCCCGGTGCGCTCGAGGGCGGCGGGGCCGGCACGCTGCGCGCCGCGGGCGTCGACGTCGTCGCCGGCGTCCTGGCCGACGAGGCCGAACGCGTCAACGAGGTGTGGCTCACGGCCAAGCGCTCGGGGCGCCCGCACGTGCTGTGGAAGTTCGCCGCCACGCTCGACGGCCGGTCCGCCGCCGCCGACGGGACGAGCCGCTGGATCTCCTCGGCGGCCTCCCGCGAGCAGGTGCACGACCTGCGCCGGCGCGTCGACGCGATCGTCGCCGGCTCCGGGACCGTCCTCGCCGACGACCCGCACCTGACGGCCCGCGCCGCCGACGGCACCCCGTCCGCGCGCCAGCCGCTGCGCGTCGTGCTCGACCGTCGCGGTCGCGTCCCCGCGGGCGCCCGGGTGCTGGACGACGCCGCCCCGACGCTCGTCTCGCGGGCCGAGACGCCCCGGGCGTTGCTGGACGAGCTGCACGGCCGGGGCGTCGTGTCCGTGCTGCTCGAGGGCGGGCCCACCCTGGCCGGGGCCTTCCTCGCCGCGGGCCTGGTCGACCGGGTCGTCGCCTACGTCGCGCCGACGCTGCTGGGGGCGGGGACCAACGCCCTCGGCGGCACGGGGATCACGACGATCGCCGACGCGATCGCCCTCGACGTCGACGACGTGTCCGTCGTGGGCGGGGACGTGCGCCTGTCGGGGCGTCCGCGCCGCTGACCGCCGCCCGCGGGCGCCCCGGTCCCCGACGGGCCCCCGCCTACGATGATCCGGTGACCGACACCGACGGCAGTCCGCGGGCGACGGCGGACGCGGCCCGGGCTCTCGTCGGGATCGCGGTGCGGTCCCTGGCCGACGCCCTCGAGCACGTCACCCTGACCCAGTACCGCGTCCTGGTCCTCGTCGTCACGGACGGCCCGACGCGCAGCGGTTCGCTGGCCGACCAGGTCGGCGTCCACCCGTCGAGCTTCACCCGGCTCGCCGACCGGCTCGTCGCCGGCGGCTGGGCCGTGCGCACCGAGAACGCGGAGAACCGGCGCGAGGTGCTGCTGGGCGCGACCGCGCGGGGCGAGGAACTGGTCGCTGCCGTGATGCGGCGCCGGGAGGACGAGATCGCCACGGTGCTCGCGCACGTGACGCCACGCCGACGCCGGTCCATCGAACTCGGCATGACGGCCTTCGCCCGCGCGGTGGAGACCCTCGTCGCCTCCGGCGACCTCCCGCCGAACCCCGAGGTCTGACCCCCCCAACGGTTGACGTCGTGCAAATCTGGCGGAACCGGTAACGAGGGTCCAGCATGGAACCGTCAGAGCACGAGCACGCACCCCCGGTCGCGGGCCGGTTGCGCCGCAGTGCGTCCGAGAACCCGCCGGTGGAGGAGAACCCCGTGTCCCTGGCCTCCCTGTCCCTGCCGTGGCTGCTGCTCGTGTTCGCCGTCGCCGCCGCCGCGATCTGGGTCGCCGGTGTCCAGCTGTCCGACCAGACCGACGTCCTCGCCGAGCGGCTGCACCTCGGGGCCGCCCTCGGCGGGACCGTCCTGCTCGCCGTCGCGACGAACCTGCCCGAGATCGCCATCACCGTCAGCGCCGCCGCGAGCGGGGACGTGGGCGTCGCCACGGGGAACGTCCTGGGCGGCATCGCCATCCAGACCGTCGTCCTCGTCGCGCTCGACGCGTTCGGGACCCGCGGCGGACGGCCGCTCACGCACCGGGCGGCCTCGCTCGGGCTCGTGCTGGAGGGGGCCGTGGTGATCGCCGTGCTGGGGGTCGTCATCGCCGGCACCCAGCTGCCGCGCGACCTGGTCGTGGCCCGCGTCGCGCCCGGTGGCCTGCTCATCGCCGTGCTGTGGGTGGTCGGCCTGGTGCTCCTGGGCCGCGCCGGGCGCGGGCTGCCGTGGCAGGAGTCCGGCGAGGCCCCAGACAACCAGGGACCCCCGAAGGGTCACAGCCGCACCACGAAGGAACGGGCGGCGACGTCGAAGGGCACGAGCACCGCGCGCGCCGCGGTCGTGTTCGCCGTCGCCGCCCTCGTCACCCTCGTCGCCGGAGTGGTCCTCGAACGCAGCGGTGACCGGATCGCCGGGCACGTCGGCTTGTCCGGGGTGCTGTTCGGGGCGACGGTCCTGGCTGCGGCGACGTCGCTGCCGGAGCTGTCCACCGGGCTCACGTCGGTGCGCAACGGCGACCACCAGCTCGCCGTCAGCGACATCTTCGGCGGCAACGCGTTCCTCCCCGTGCTGTTCCTCCTCGCGAGCCTCGTCTCGGGGCAGGCCGTGCTGCCGCAGGCGCAGTCCAGCGACATCTACCTCACGGCCGTCGGGATCCTGCTGACCGTCGTCTACGTGGTGGGGTTGATCTTCCGACCCACCCGGCGCGTGCTGGGGATGGGCGTGGACTCCCTCGTCGTCCTCGTCCTCTACGTCGTCGCCGTCGCCGGGCTCGTCACGCTGCCCGGCTGACCCTCACCGGACCGTCACGCCCGGGGTCGGGAGACCTCCTGCGCCACCTGCCGCAGCGCGCTGCGGAACGCCCGCACCGCGGGCCGGTCCGCCGCCCCGCGGCGCACGCCCGTGAACAACCGGCGGGCCGGGTGCTCGGGCAGGTCGATCACCCGCACGCGCGGCGCGCGACCGGCGTGCGAGAGGTCCGGCAGCAGCGCGACCGCGTGACCGGTCTCGACGAGGTGCACGTGCAGCAGCGCGTCCGGCGTCTGCACGCGCACGTCCGGTTCGAAACCCGCCCGCCGGCAGCGCGCCAGCGCCCAGCGCCCCGGGTCGGTGCCGACGGGTTCGAGGACCCACGGCGCCCCCGCGAGGTCCTCCAGCGCCCGTGCCCCGGCCCAGGGTCCCGTCAGGGGCACCGCGACCCGCAGCTCGTCGTGGACGAGGTCCTCCTCGTGGACCGAGGCCGACCGCGGGTGCGGGGCGTCGGGGTACTCCTCGCCCAGCACCAGGTCGACGTCGCGGGCGGCCAGCGCCGAGAACGCCGGTTCGACCTCGCGGTGGTCGATGACGACGCGCAGGGCCGGGTGCGCGGCGGCGAGCGCCGTCAGCGCGTCCGGGACGAGGGCGAACAGGACGGTCTGGAAGCTCGCGACCCGCAGCGTCCCCACGGCCTCCCCGGCCAGGGCCGCGAGGTCGGCCTCGGCCTGTTCGAGCTGGGCGAGGACGACGTCGGCGTGCTCGACGAGGAGCCGCGCGGCGGGCGTCAGCACGACCCCGCGGCCGAGCTTCTCCAGGAGGGGGACGCCGGCTTCGGCCTCCAGCTGGGACAGCTGCTGCGAGACGGCGGAGGGGCTGTAGCTCAGGGCCGCGGCGACGGCCGCGAGGGTGCCGCGGCGGTGCAGCTCGCGCAGCAGTCGCAGGCGGTGGACGTCCAGCACGACCCCTCGATCCGTCAGGAGAACTGAACGGTACTGCTCGGAGACGTTCGCTGGACAGGACGTTTCCCGGGCGCAGACTGGTGGGGTGGGTTCGATCCTCCTCGTCATCGGCTCCTGCACCTCGTTGCAGTTCGGCGCCGCGCTCGCCGTCCACCTCTTCGCCCTCGGCGGCAGCACCGGGACGACCCTGCTGCGGCTGGGTCTGGCCGCGCTCGTGCTCCTGCTCCTGGTGCGACCGCGGGTGCGGGCGTGGACGCGGGTGCAGTGGCGCGCCGCCCTGGTGCTGGGGCTGAGCCTGGGCGCGATGAACGGCTGCTTCTACACGGCCCTGTCGCGCATCGACCTCGGGACCGCCGTCACCATCGAGTTCCTCGGCCCGCTGACCCTGTCGGCCGTCCTCAGCCGCCGTGCCCGCGACCTGGTGTGGGTGGGGCTCGCGCTCGTCGGCGTCGTCGTCCTCGGCCTCACCGGCGAGCACCACGGCGGCTCGCTGGACCCCGTCGGCGTGACGTTCGCCCTGCTGGCCGGGGCCTGCTGGGCGGCGTACATCCTGGCCAGCGCCCGCGTGGGGCGGGTCACGGAGGGTCACGGGGGGCTGGCCGTGGCGACGGCCGTGGGGGCGCTCGCGCTCGTCCCCTTCGGCGCGAGCGGTGCGCTGCACGCGGTCTCGACCCCCCACGGGCTGCTGCTGGCGCTGGGGACGGCCGTGCTCGCCTCGGTGGTGCCGTACTCCCTCGAACTCGCCGCGCTGCGCCGGTTGCCGCAGCGGACGTTCGGGGTCCTGCTCAGCCTGGAACCGGTCATCGCCTCCCTCGCGGGGTGGGTGCTGCTCGGGCAGGGCATGACGGTCCTCGGCGGGGTCGGGGTCGTCCTGGTCGTCGCGGCCAGCGCCGGAGCGACCTGGACGGCGGCTCGGGGCCCCGTCGAGGAGGCCCGGGAACCGGTGCTCACGACGCCGGCGGGCTGACCGCCGAGGGAGCGGAATCGACGGGGCGTCACGACTCGTCGCTCGTTCGGGCTACAGGAACCGGCCCCGGGGGTCGAGGCAGTGGGGGAGCACCAACGCCCCCCGAACGCCCTCGCCCCCCGGAGGACCCCGTGGCCACCCCCGCCCGTACCCCCGCCCGCACCGCTGCCCGCACCACCGTCCGGCGTCGCGTCCTCGGCGCCGTCGCCGTCGCTGCCGCCGCCGCCGGTGTGGTCACCGGATCCGGTGCGGCGCAGGCCGACCCGCAGTCCCTGGTCGGTGACGGCGCGCAGGCCTGGCACGCCTACGAACTCGTCAACGCCGCCCGCGTCCAGAACGGCCTGCCCGCCCTGGGCCTGTCCGACGACGCCAACCGCGTCGCCAGCGACTGGGCGTTCCGGATGGCCGGCGACGCGCAGCTCAAGCACAACCCCGACCTGTCCCGGCAGCTGAACGGCTGGTCCCTCGTCGCCGAGAACGTCGGCGTCGGCGCGGACGCCGACCAGCTGCAGAGCGCGTTCATGAACTCCCCGGGCCACCGCGCGAACATCCTGCGCCCGGAGGTCGGCGTCGCCGGTTTCGGCGCCGTCCGGTCCCAGGACGGCCGCCTGTGGGTGGTCCAGGTCTTCGAGCAGCCCAACGGTCCCGTCGCCGGTTTCCACCCCGCCCCGGCCCCGGCCCCCGCGCAGACCGCCGCCCAGACCGCGCCGCAGGCGCTGCCCGCCGGGGGGTCCGACGCCCCCGTGCTCGACCGGGGCGCGCGCGAGGTCGCCTGACCGCGCCACGGTCCGGGCCGCGCCGCAGGCCCGGTCAGCGCAGCCGCTTGCGGCGCCGCTGCTCCACGTACGCCTCGAGGTTCTCCCGGTAGTGGTCGGCGACGGCCTGCGCCGCGGCCTCGCTGCGGTAGCCGTCGTCGACGCGGATGGTCACGTAGACCTCCCAGGCGCCGTCGCTGCGCCGCCCGAGCCGGACCTCGGTCCACTCGTCGTCGAGGTGCGGCAGCAGCATGAGCTCGGGGAAGTTGCCCGGGTTGGCGAGCAGGTCGTCCGACATGGCCCCACTCTGGCCCGTCCGGCGCCACCACGCGCAGGCGACACGAGCGCCGTCTCAGCGTCCCCGCCGCCGGGTGACCCACCCCGCCAGCCGGCCGGCGACGGCGTCCGGGCCGGTGCGGGTCGTGTCGAGGGTCTCGACGGCCCACCGCGGGTCGCCCGCCGTCCAGTCCGACCACCGGTCCCAGCGCATCGGCGCCCACCCGCCCGTCGTGACGACCTCGGGGTGGTGCCGCGGGTCGGCGGCGTGCGCGCGGTGCCAGCGGCCCCAGCCCACGAAGGCGTCGAGGGCCGCCGCGTCCCACCGGTCGCCGTCGCGGGCCCGCAGCCGGGCGAGGCGGACGTCGTCCTCGACGTCGAGCAGGCAGACCGCGAGACCGTCGAGCCGCGGCGCCGACGGGCAGGCGAGCAGTTCCCCCAGCGGGGACTGCCCGGCCAGCAGCAGGTCGACGCCCTCGGCCTGCCGTTCCAGCGCGAACCGCACCCAGCGTTCGAGGGACGACTGCCGCCAGGCCGTGTCCGCGTCGCTGGGGACGCCGAGCTCGTCGGCGTCGTGGACGGCGAGGGACGGCAACCGCCGCAGCGCGGGCAGCACCGTCGTCTTGCCCGCGCAGCTCGACCCCGAGGCGTGGAACAGCACGGGGACGACGATCCCGTCCGGCCCGGGGGCCTTCAACGGGTTTCCAGCACCTCGACGTCACCCAGGACCCGCCGCAGGCGGGTCAGGTCCCGGCCCGCGACGAGGTGCGCGGTCCGTGCGGCCCGCAGCAGCGGCAGGTCGAGCAGGCTGTCGGAGTAGGCGTCGTCGACGGGCAGGTCGACCCCGTGAGCGCGCAGCGCCTCGACCTTCAGCTCGCCGCGGATCGCCGTCGCCCGCGGGGGCAGCCACCGCCGGTGCGCGTAGGGGCTCGCGACGAGTTCCACGCCGGTGAGGTCGAGGTCGGCGAGCACGAGACGGGCCAGGGGTTCGGCGCAGGCCGTGGCGACGACCACCCGGTCCCCGGCGGCGACGTGCGCGGCGAGACGTTCGAGGGCCGGTCCGATCCGCCGCCGCGCGTGCCGGACGGCGTGCCGGCGCCACCGGCGGTCGACGCCGCGCGGGCCGAGGCCCACCGTGGCCGTCGCGACGACGAGGAGTTCGCCGCGCGTCCGGGAGACCAGCAGGGCCGGGCAGAGCGCCAGGGCCAGGACCGCCCGCCACGGTTCGCGCCGCCACGAGGAGCCCAGGAACCGCCCCAGCGAGTCCCCGCGCACCAGCGTCCCGTCGAGGTCGAAGACGACCGTGCGCCGCCGTCCGGGGGGACGACGGCGCACGGGTTCCCCGGGGTTCAGCCGCGCGGGCGTTCGGTGAGCCAGCCGTAGGGGGCGGCGATCTCCTCGGCCTCGACCGGGCCCCAGCTGCCCGGTTCGTACGGGTGCAGCTCGGGGCGGTGGTCCAGCATCGGGGCCGCGACCTGCCACGCGCTGCGCAACCCGGCGGAGGTGGTGAACAGCGCGCGGTCGCCGATGAGGACGTCGCGCAGCAGCGCCGCGTACGGCGGCAGCGGTTCGGCGTTGGGCAGTTCGGCCAGGTCCAGGTACAGCTTGCCGGGGACCAGGTCGTCGGAGACGCCGGGGCGGCGGGCGGTGACTCCGGCGAACAGGGACCCGTTGCCCGACAACGTGAACGTCAAGGTCTCGGGCGCGGCCTCGTCGTCCTTCTGCGGGGAGTTCAGCGGCCGCTTGAACACCAGGGTCACGTGCTGGTGGGACTCGGCGAGCTTCTTGCCCGTGCGCAGGACGAACGGCACCCCGCTCCAGCGTTCGGTGTCGACCCACACGCGGGCCGCGACGAACGTGTCGGTCGTCGACCCCTCGCGCACGTCCTTGATCTCCCGGTACCCGGTGCCCTGCCCGAGGACGACCTCGGCGGGGTCCAGGGGGCGGAACTTGGCCAGGACGTCCTCGCGGGCCTGGGCCAGGGCGTCGGAGGTCCAGTCCGCCGGCGGGTCGAGGGCGACCTCGGCGGCCACCTGCAGCAGGTGGGTGACGAGCATGTCCAGG
The DNA here is from genome assembly GCF_003002055.1 of Kineococcus rhizosphaerae. NCBI lineage: Bacteria > Bacillati > Actinomycetota > Actinomycetes > Kineosporiales > Kineosporiaceae > Kineococcus > Kineococcus rhizosphaerae. The sequence continues at coordinate 18,143 of NZ_PVZF01000011.1, read as the reverse complement.
GTGGCGCCGGTCTCGTCGTAGAACGTGGCGCGGTCGTCGACGCCGAGGACCTCGGGGACGTCGATCTGGACCTGGGCGACGTGCTCGTTGGACCACAGCTGCTCGATCATCCGGTTCGCGAACCGGATGACGTGCAGCTGCTGGGTGGCCTCCTTGCCCAGGAAGTGGTCGATGCGGAACACCTGCTGCTCGTCGAACACCGACAGCACGAGCTGGTCGAGGTGCTCGAAGGACTCCGGGGAGGTGCCGTAGGGCTTCTCGTAGACGACGCGGGTCCCCTCGGCCAGGCCGTGGGCGGCGATGGCCTTCGTGTAGTCCTCGAACGTCGAGGGGGGCAGGGCGAGGTAGTGGACGATCTGCGCGTCCCGGCCGAGCTCGTCCTTCGCGGCGGCGATCGCGTCGAGGAGCTCGCCGGGGTCGTCGGCGGTGAACCCGCCGCCGGCGAAGCGCAGGCCGGGCAGGATCGAGTCGATGACCTCGTCGGTGACGCCGTTCTTGCCGCGGGCGAACTCGGCGAGCCCGTCGCGCACGTGCTGGCGGTAGGTGTCGTCCGGGGTGGCGCGGCGGCCGGAGCCGATGAGGACCCACTGCTCGGGCAGCAGGCCGGCCGCGGCGAGCGCCGCGAAGCCCGGCATGACCAGACGCTTGGCGAGGTCACCGCTGGCGCCGTACACCACGAAGACGGTGGGGCCGGCGCTCGTGGTGGCGCCCAGCGCGTTGTTCATGGTCCGTCTCCAACTCAGGGGGGTCGGGGCGGGTGCTCGTTCAGCACCCCGTGCCTACGCTACGCGAGTGACGAACACCACTTCCTGGGTGCACCGGCTGGGGCTCGGGCTGGCCGCGGCCGGCCGGCCGGCGTACATCACGCTGGGGCGGTCGGAGGACCTCGCGGCGTCACGATCCGTCGAGGATCTCGAGGCGCGCTGTCACCAGCTGCTCGACCTGGCGTGGCAGCGGGGGATCCGCTACGTCGACGTGGCCCGCTCCTACGGCTACGCGGAGCGTTTCCTCGGCAGCTGGCTCGCGGCCCACCCGGGGCACCGCGAGCAGCTGACGATCGGGTCGAAGTGGGGGTACGAGTACGTGGGTGGCTGGTCGCTGGACGCGCCGGTCCACGAGCGCAAGGACCACTCCCCCGCGGTGTTCGAGCGGCAGTGGCCCGAGACGCTGGACGCGCTCGGCGGCCCGCCCGACGTCTACCTGGTCCACTCGGTGACGCCGGACAGCCCCGCGCTGCGGGACGCGGCCCTGCTCGCCGCGCTGCGCGACCTCGCGGACAGCGGTGTGCGGGTGGGGATCTCGACGAGCGGTCCGGCGCAGGGCGCCGTCCTGGAGGAGGCGCTGGGGCTCGACGGGCCGTTCACGGCCGTGCAGGCGACGTGGAACCTGCTGGAGCGCTCGGTCGGTCCCGTCCTCGCGCAGGCGCACGACGAGGGGTGGCTGGTCGTGGTCAAGGAGGGCGTCGCCAACGGCCGGCTGACCGCCCACGGGTCGGACCGGGCGATCGCGGCGCTGGCCCGGGTCGACGGGCAGACGGTGGACGCGTTCGCGCTCGGCGCGGTCCTGGCCCAACCGTTCGTGGACGTGGTCCTGAGCGGGGCGGTGACGGCGCAGCAGCTGGAGCAGAACCTCGCGGCCCGGCCCCCGGCCGTGGTGCCCGACGGGTACTGCGAGCAGCCGGAGACGTACTGGGCGACGCGGAGCTCCCTGCCCTGGGCTTGACGTTTCCTACGACCATTAGGCAATCTCCTCCATGAAGTAGGAATCGTGGGGGGAGGTCGTCGTGCCGAGAGCCGGGCTGGACCGGGCACGGCTCGTGCGCGCGGGCGCCGAGCTCGCCGACGAGGCGGGGTTCGCCGGGGTCACGCTGTCGGCCCTCGCGGCGCGGTTCGGCGTCCGGCCCGCGAGCCTGTACGCCCACGTGGGCGGGCTCGCGGACCTGAGCGCGGGCATCACCGCGCTCGCCCTCGACGAGCTCGCCGACCGCGTGGGCGCGGACCTCGCGGGACGGCAGGGACGCGACGCGCTCGCCGCCTACGCCCGGGCCCACCGCACCTACGCCCACGAGCACCCCGGCCGGTACGAGGCGGCCCGCGCCCCGCTGGCCGAACCCTCGCCCGACGCCGTCCGCGCGGGGGGCCGCAACGCCGACCTGGCGTTCGCCGTCCTGCGCGGGTACGCGCTGCCGGAGTCCGAGCAGGTGCACGCCGTCCGGTTCCTCGGCGCGACCGTGCACGGTTTCACCGCCCTGCACAGCGCCTTCGGGCACCGCGCCCCCGACCTCGAGGACTCCTGGGAACGGGCCCTCGACGTCCTCGACGCCGCCCTGCGCGGGTGGCCCACCCCAGGAGGCTGACCCCGTGGAGATCCCCCTCACCGAGCAGTTCGTGCACGGTGCCCTGGAACTGGAGCGGACGGAGCGCGGCGTCCTGCCGCACCGGCTCCCGGCCTGGGCGCGCCGGCAGTTCCCCGACCCCCAGCTCCTGACCTCCGAGGCGCAACCGGCGGGTGTGCGGATCGCGTTCCGGGGGGCCGTGACCTCCGTGGAGCTCGACGTCGTCTCGACCCGCCAGAGCCACCCGGGCGTTCCGCCGCGCCCACCGGGGGTGTTCGACCTGCGGGTCGACGGCGAACTCCTCGCCCTGACGACGGCCGACGACGGCCGCGTGGAGTTCCACGGCCTGCCCCCGCGCGAGGGTCTCGTCGAGGTCTGGCTGCCGCACGCCGAGCGGACCGAACTCGTCGCCTGCCGGGTGGACGGCCGCGCCGGACCCGTCGCCGACGACCGCCCGGTGTGGCTGCACCACGGCAGTTCGCTGTCCCAGGGGTCGAACGCGGCCAGTCCCAGCACGACGTGGGTCGCGCTGTCCTCACCGGGGTCGCGGCTGCTGAACCTGGGGCTCGGCGGCGGGTGCCTGCTCGACGCCTCGACGGCCCGGGCGCTGCGGGACGCACCGGCCGACGTCGTCAGCCTCGAACTCGGCATCAACGTCGTGAACTCCGACGCGATGCGCCTGCGGGCGTTCACCCCCGCCGTCCACGGTTTCCTCGACACCGTGCGCGAGGGGCACCCGGACACCCCGCTGCTCGTGGTCACGCCGTTGTACTGCGCGCTGCACGAGCAGACCCCCGGACCGGGGGCGTTCGACCTCGACGCCCTGGCGCGCGGGGAGGTCCGGTTCCGCGCGACGGGGTCGGCCGAACCCGGCCGACTCACCCTGTCGGCGCTGCGCGAGGAACTGGCCCGCGTCGTGCGGCAGCGGCAGGAGGACGACCCGAACCTGTTCCTCGTCGACGGTCTGGAGCTGTTCGGGGCCGCCGACGAGGCCGCGCACCCGTTGCCGGACGCGCTGCACCTCGACCCCGCCGGGCACCGCCTGGTGGCGGAACGCTTCACCCCTCACCTCGCGCCCCACCTGCGCTGACCCACCCCACCGCGATCGAGGAACTCCGCACCGCGATCGAGGACGAACCCTTCCCCGATCGCCGCGGCGCGTTCCTCGATCGCGGTGCGGAGTTCCTCGATCGCCGTGGTCAGGCGGTGAGGAACTGCGCGTAGAACTCGCGCGGGTCCTTCGCCAGCGACGCCTTCACCATGGCGCTCCAGTCGTCGACGACGACCTCGAGGTCACCGGCCTCGACACCGTCGAGGACCCTCGTCGCCACGACCGCCGGGGACAGCTTGTCCCCGTCGAACCCGGCGGTCATGTCGGTGTCGGCCAGGCCGAGGTGCACCGAGGTCACCTGCGTCCGCTGCCCGGCCAGTTCCAGGCGCAGGGCGTTGCTCATGTTCCAGTTCGCGGCCTTCGACACGGCGTACGCGCCGGAGCCGGGGTAGGCGAACCACGACAGCGCCGAGGACACGTTGACGACGGCGCCGCCGCCGTTCGCGGCCAGGACGGGGGCGAAGGCACGGACCATGGACAGCGTCCCCCAGAAGTTCACGTCCATCTCGGCGCGCACGCCGTCGAGGTCGCCCAGGAGGGTGGCCCCGGTGGAGATCCCGGCGTTGTTGACGAGCAGGTCGACGTCGCCGGCGAGGTCGGCGGCCGCGGCGACCGCGGCGGGGTCGGTGATGTCCAGGGCGATCGCCTTCGCGCCGGGCAGGTCGAGGGTGTCGGGCCGGCGGGCGGCGGCGTAGACGGTCGCGCCGCGGGCGAGCAGTTCGAGGGCGAGGTGGCGGCCGATGCCGCGGTTGGCTCCGGTGACGAGTGCAGTGGTCATGCGGAGTACGCTAAAACCTCACGTTGACGTCAGAGGCAAGTCTTCGGGAGGACGAAGTGCGCATCGGTGAGGTCGCGAAGGGTTCGGGCGTCAGCGTCCGCGCCCTGCGCTACTACGAGGAACAGGGCCTGCTCACGGCCGAGCGCAGCCCCAGCGGCCAGCGGCACTACCCGGACTCCGCCGTCGACCGCGTCAAGTTCATCCAGAACCTCTACGCCGCCGGGCTCGGCAGCAAGGCCGTCCTGCGGATCCTGCCCTGCATGGAGCACGGCGTCCTGACCGACGCGATGCTCGCCGACCTGCTCGCCGAGCGCGACCGCGTGCAGGCCCAGCTCGACGAGCTCACCGCGACCCGCGACAAGCTCGACGACGTCATCCGCATCAGCCGGGCCTACCAGCAGGACCGCACCGTGTGCGCGGCGGAGGCGTCGTGAGCGACGAGGAGGAGTTCTCGAGGCTGCGCGGCGAGGCCAAGCGCAAGGGCTGGACGCTGGAGGCCCCCACCAAGCGCCACCCCGGGTACCTGCTGACCAGCGGGAAACCCGGGGAGAAGGACGCGCGCATCGCCTTCGGCGCCGCCGGGCCCGTGCTCACCCTCGCCGAGGTCGAGCAGTGGCTCAAGGAGCTGCCGAAGGGGTAGGACCCGCCTACCCGGGCAGTCGGTCGGCGGCGGTCGCGATCCGGGAGCGGACGTGGACGAGCCCGGTGGCCGGGCCGCCCGGCAGGGCCTGGACGGCGACGTCGGCCAGCGCACCGGGGCGGAACAGCAGGCAGTGGGTGGAACCGCCGAACTAGAAGCGGCCCAGTTCGTCCCCCTTCTCGACGCGCGCCCCGGGGACGACGGCCTCGTCGATGAGGCAGGAGGACACGTCGGCCATCCCCACCGGCACGAACCCCACGAGCCCGAGGACGGGGTCGTGGGCGCGGATCAGGATGACGGCGCGGGCGGCGACGTGGGCCATGTACCCCTGGGAGTCCTGCGGGACGGCCGCGTCGGCCCCCTCGGTGTCGGCGTCGGAGAAGTAGGTGCCGCCGACGACGAAGGCCCGTTCGACGGTCCCCGAGACCGGGGCGTGCCAGCGGTGGTAGTCGGTGGCGCTGAGGAAGGCCTGGTACACGGTGCCGCCGACGAACTCCTCCACGGCCGGGTCGCCGGCGAACACGTCCTGCAGGGAGTACGGCTGGGTCTTGAGCCAGAACCGGTCCTGGCGCTGGACCCCGTGCACCAGGGCGTACGGGGTCGACTCGCAGGCGCTGACGACGACCTTGTCGTCGTCGGGGGCCTCGACGGGGCGTTCGCCCTCGCGGAAGCGGCGGGTGAAGAAGTCGTTCCAGGAGGTGAAACCCCAGTGCTCGTCGTCGGGGTCGTGCTGGTACTGCTCGATGCCGATGGCCTCGGCGGCGGCCTGCGACATCCACCCCGCCTCGGAGTCGTCGAGCACCGACAACGACGCGGGGCTGTCCAGGTGCTCGCACCACGCCCGCAGCACCTCGCCGAGCGCGGCGTTCACGGTCGGGTCGCGGTAGGCCGCGAAACCCGACGGGGTGGCGGTCGTCTGGTCCAGGACGGCCTGGACCGGGGTCATCACCATCGAGTCCGGGCTGAACTCCGGGGCCGTGGTGAGCACCGCGTTGAGCAGGCGCAGCATCTCGGGCACGTCGTTCAGGTGGCGCGCGGGGTGGCCGGGCCCCTGCGGGACCTCGGCGATCATGCGTTCCAGCCGCATCCGCACCAGGGCGTCGCGCTGGACCAGGTCCTCGAACGCGCGGATCGCCGGGTGCCGCGGGACGTCGTCCCCGGCGACGGCGACGTTGCGGAGCAGGTCCTCCACCCACGCGGCGACGCTCTCGGGGTCGGGCAGCCAGCCGCCGCGGCGTCGGGGGTCGGAACCGGATCGCAGGGTCACCCCTCGACCGTAGGGGCACGGCCCGCACCGCGCCCGCCTGGGAAACTGCCGTGAGACGCCGGTCCCGACCTGCGGTGGACCGCGCGGTGGGTCACGCTGCGGGCATGTCGAAACCCGCGGCGCCCACGACCGGTCACGAACTCCTCGCCCTCGAGGCGGCACCGTCCCGGAGAGGGGTGGCGGTCGTGACGGGTGGTTCGGCGGGGCTGGGCCGGGCGATCGTGCGCACCCTGGCCCACCGGGGCTGGGACGTCGCCGTGCTGGCCCGCGGTCACGACGGGCTCGCGGGTGCCGTGCAGGACGTGGCCTCCGCCGGACGGCGCGCGGTGGGAGTTCCCTGTGACGTCTCCGAGCACGAGCAGGTCGAAGCGGCCGCCGACCGGGTGGAGGAACTGCTCGGCCCGGTCGAGGTGTGGGTCAACGACGCGATGACGAGCGTCTTCGCCCCGTTCCTGGACACCGCCCCGGAGGACTTCGAACGGGCCACACGGGTGACCTACCTGGGTTTCGTCAACGGCACTCGCGCCGCCTTGCGCCGCATGGTGCCCCGCGACCGGGGACGGGTCGTGCAGGTGGGTTCCGCGCTGGCCTTCCGCGGGATCCCCTTGCAGGCGGCGTACTGCGGGTCCAAGCACGCGATGGTGGGTTTCACGGAGAGCGTCATCACCGAGCTCCTGCACACCGGCAGCGCCGTCCACGTCTCGATGGTCCACATGCCGGGCATGAACACGACGCAGTTCGGCTGGGTCCGCACGACGCTGCCCAAGTACCCGCAACCCGTGGCCCCCATCTACCAGCCGGAGGCCTGCGCCGCCGTCGTCGCCGACGTCGTGGACAACCCGCGCCGCACCACCTGGGTGGGTGAACCCACGGTCGGGACCATCCTGGGGAACCGGACCGTGGCGCCCCTGCTGGACCGCTACCTGGCGCGCAGCGGGATCTCCGGTCAGCAGACCGACCAGGACGCCTCGACGATGGTCGGCGACAACCTGTGGGAACCCGTCCCCGGTGACCACGGCGCTCACGGCGAGTTCGACGACCGCTCCTGGCGGTCGAGCCCGCAGGTCTGGGCCCTGCGTCACCGCCGGGCGCTGGCGGGCGCCGCCGTCGGCGCGGTCGCGCTCGCGGCCGGGGTCGTGGCCCGGGGGGCGCGTCGGTGAACACCCTCGCCCTGGCCCGCGCCGCCTGGGGGACGGCGCTGCTGACCGTCCCGCACCGGTTGCTGCACCGGGCCGGGGGACCCGGCGCCGACGACGACCGCGCCGTGGCGGTCGCCCGCGTCCTGGGTGCGCGCCACCTCGCGCAGGCGCTGGTCACGGGCGCGTTCCCGCGCCGCACGGTCCTGCTCGCCGGGGCCGCCGGTGACGCCGCCCACGGCGCGTCGATGCTGGCGCTGGCGCGGCTGGACCCCGCCCGCCGCCGCGTCGCCCTGCTCGACGCCCTGGTCGCCACCGGCTGGGGGACCGCGACGTGGTGCGCGGCCCGGAGCGACCGGTGAGCGGGGCGGGAGCGGCGCAGGACGACGAGGCGCGCCCGGGCCCCGTCGCGCACACCCTGCGCGAGTTCGCGCTGCTGGCCGACGGGGAGCGGGGTGCGCTCGTCGGCCCGCACGGCGACGTCGCGTGGCTGTGCGCACCGCGGTTCGAGGACCCGGCGGTGTTCTCGGCGCTGCTCGGTGGCCGCAGCCGGTACCGGGTCGCGCCCGCCGCGCGGTGCACCTGGGGCGGGTCCTACGAACCCGGGTCCCTGGTGTGGCGCAACCGGTGGGTGAGCGACGACGGGGCCGTCGTGGAGTGCCGCGACGCGCTCGCGCTGCCCGCCGACCCCGACCGGGTCGTGCTGCTGCGCCGGGTCCGCGTGCTGCGCGGCCGGGCCCGGGTCGTCGTCGACCTCGACCCCCGGGCGGGTTTCGACCGGGACGGCGTGCGCGACGAGCACCGCGGGGACGACGGGACGTGGACCCTGCGCACCGGTGACCTCGGACTGCGCTGGACCGGTGCCCCCGACGCGGTCCGCAGCAGGCGGTACCCCGGGCTCACGACCGTGCTGGACCTCGACGCGGGGCAGGAGCACGACCTCGTGCTGGAGGTCGGGCCGGGGGACCCGCGGAACTGGCCGCGGCCGGTCCCCGCCCCCGTGCGCTGGCAGGAGACCGAGGCCGAGTGGGCCGGCCGGGTCCCCGCGCTCGACGGGGCCTGGTCCCCGCCGCAGGCCCGGCACAGCCTCGCCGTCCTGCACGGCCTGACGAGCGCGGCCGGGGCGATGGTCGCCGCCGCCACGACGTCCCTGCCCGAACGGGCCGACGCCCACGAGGACTACGACTACCGCTACGCCTGGGTGCGGGACCAGTGCTACGCGGGGGTGGCCGCCTACACCGCGGGCGACGACCGGCTGGGGGACAGCGCGACCCGGTTCCTCACCGCCCGGTTGCTGGCCGACGGCGCGCACCTGGCCCCGGCCTACACCGCCGACGGCGACCCCGTCCCCGGCCCGGGGCGCGTGGACCTGCCGGGGTACCCCGGCTCCGACGCCGGTACGGGCAACCAGGTGCGCACGCAGTTCCAGCTCGACGCGTTCGGCGAGGCCCTGCAGGTCTTCGCGGCCGCCGCCCGCCGGGACCGGCTCGACGAGGACGGCGAACGCGCCGCCCGGATCGCCGTGGACGCGATCGCGCAGCGCTGGCGGGAACCGGACGCCGGGATCTGGGAACTGGAGGACCGGCAGTGGACCCACAGCAAACTGGCCGTCGTCGCCGGGTTGCGCGCCTGGTCCGCGGCGTCCCGGTCCGCTGCGCCTGCGCGGCACCGGGACACGTCCACGCTGCTGCTGGCCGACCAGGTGCTGGCCGAGGCGACCCGCACCGGGCTGCACCCCAGCGGTCGTTGGCAGCGGGCCGCCGACGACGAGCGCGTCGACGCGGCGCTGCTGCTGGCCGGGCTGCGCGGGGCCGTGCCGGTGGACGACCCGCGGACGCTGGACACGCTGGCCGCCGTGCAGTCCGAGCTGAGCCTGGACGGCTACGTGTTCCGGTTCCGCCACGACGCCCGCCCGCTGCCGGAGGCCGAGGGGGCGTTCCTGCTGTGCTCCTACTGGACCGCCCTGACCGAGGCGCAGCTCGGGCAGACCGTGCGCGCCGTCTCCCGGCTGGAGAAGGCGCTGGCCGCCGCCGGACCGCCGCAGCTGTTCAGCGAGGAGTTCGACCCCGGGCAGCACCAGCTGCGCGGGAACCTGCCGCAGGGTTTCGTGCACGCGCTGGCGCTGGAGGCCTGCGTGCGGGTGCCGGACCTGCTGGGGGGCCGGCCGTGACCCGGGCCGGACGCCGGCCCGTCGCACCGTCCGGCCGGTGCCCGGCCCGTCGCGGCCGGCGCAGCGACCCGTCCGCGCGGGCCACGACGACGCTGTGGGGCACGGTGAGGCAGAGCACGAGCGCCAGGCCGACGACGAGCACGGAGTTCCCGCCGGCGAGCACGGCCACCGTCCCGGCGGCGACGGTGAGCGCGGTGGGCAGCGCGGCGGTGCGGCAGAACGCCCGCAGGGCCGCCGACGGGGCGACGCGGTCGCGGGCGGCGTCGACGGCCACCATGCGGGCCACCTGGCGCCAGGAGTGCCAGAGCCCGAAGTAGACGGCGAAGGCCAGCAGCGGGGTGACGAGCACGAACAGCCCGGCCAGGGCGGCCGTCTCCACCGCCGCCGACCACCGCCGGAGCCGCAGGGTCAGGACGACCGCGGCGACCGCGGCGGCGAGCACGGGGACGGCGCAGACCCTGGCGCACGTGACGACCACGGAGGCGTGGCCGCCGGACAGGCCCGCCAGCACGTCGTGGACGGCCTCGCCGTGCAGACCGAGGGGGACGGCGACCGGCAGTCCCCCGGCGGCGACGAGCCCGGGCAGTCGCTCGCGGAAGGGGGAGGGACGCCCGGTCCCGGCCTTCCAGCGGCTGGTGCCGTCGTCGGCGGCGGCGAAGTGGACCCCGGCCAGCAGCAGCAGGCCGAGCAGGGTCGGCGACGGGCTCACCAGCCAGCAGCAGGCGACGACCAGCGCACCGCCCAGGTAGGCCGCCGTGACCGCGCGCCGGTGGCGGGCCGTGGCCCCGGGGGCGAGGACCTCCGGCCGCAGCAGGTCGACCGCGCCGTGGGGCAGGCCCACCAGGAGGCTGACCGTGAGCAGGACGGCACCTGCCGGGCCGGCGGAGGCGCCCGCCCCGGTGAGGACGGCGGGCAGCGCCGCCGTCCCGGACCGGCCGGCGGTGGTGACGAGGGCCACGACCGTCGTCACCACCGCGACCAGGACGGGGAGGTCCAGGACCCGGCGCCACGCACGGGTGGGTATGAAGAGCACGCGCGGCACCTCGCCCGGGGTGGCGGCCACGTCGATCAGGACCGGTGGGCGGCGGCCGGTCCGGAGGCCGCGGTCGTCCCGTCCAGCGCGACCGCGGACGCCGCGACCGGCGGCACGGACAGCAGGGTCCCGGACACCCAGACCTCGCTCGGCAGCGTGTCCGGCACCGTCACCGCCCGGTGGGTCTCGGTGCCGCCGCCGGCGGCGAGGGCGTCCTCGGCGGTGCGCAGCTTGGCGACCTTGTGGATGAGCAGCCCGAAGCCGGCCTTGGCCGCGATGTCGGCGAAGCTGAAGACGAGCTGCTCGGTCGTGGCCCAGCCGGCGTTCGAGGCGCCGGCCCACGCCGGGACCAGGTAGGCCAGCGGGTAGGCGCCGAAGACGCTGAGCAGCAGGACGAGCGCGTTGCGGTAGCTGATCCGGGTCTCGGCCGAGACCCGGTCCTTCGTGGCCCGGTAGGCGCGCCAGGCGATCACGTACAGGACGATGAAGAAGGCGGTGCTGACCGCCCCCCAGACCCACAGGGCCGCGGTGGTGCCCTGGTGGGAGTCCTCGCCCTGGACGACGCCGAGGTAACCGGTGGCGATCATGAGGAAGGCGGCCGGGACGGCGATCGTGCGCAGCCGGAACGCCTGGCTGCGGGTCAGGGCGGCGACGGCGAGCAGTTCGACCGTCAGCAGCGGCACGGTGACCGACCAGTCCGTGTACCGCAGCTCGGTGACCACCGTCCCCGGGGCGGGGGTGAAGGTGGAGCCGTCGGCGGAGGCGTTGAAGCCGAGGACCCACTCGAGGATGAGCGCGACGTAGGCGAGGGTCGCCACCCAGCAGATGAGGGTGCTGGCGATGGCCGCGGGGCGGTACGCCTTGCCGATCTCAGCGGTGGTCTTGGCGCCGTACACGCCGGTGGCGAACAGGGCGAAGGCGGCGACGACGAAGGAGTACAGGACCAGCGAGTACTGGGTGGAGCTGTAGGTCGAGGTGGCGGTGAACTCCGCTCCCGCCAGGGCTGTGGGAAGCACGTGATCTCCTCGGGTATGAGCGCGACGCAACGTTTGCGAGGCGCAACACCATGACCGTAGGACCGGATCGCGGTCCGGGCGCGGCAGAACGCTCCCGCACGCCTGGGGATGTCCTGGGGATGTGCCGGAGGGGCGCCGGGGCAGGATGGGGCGGTGGACGACGACCTCCGGCGCGGACTGCTGAAGCTGTCCTCGGACGTGCTGCAGGGCACCATGCGCGCGGCGGAGGCCATCGAGCCGACGGTGACTCCCACGCAGCTGCGCGTGCTGGCCCTGCTGGCCGACACCGGCCCGCTGTCGGTGAGCGCCGTGGCCACGAGCCTGGGCGTCGCGGTCTCGACGGCCAGCCGGCTGGCCGACCGGCTCAGCGGCGCGGGGCTGCTCGTGCGCCAGGACGGTTCCGACAGCCGCCGGGAGGTGGAGCTGGCGCTGACCCGGCGGGGGCGGGTCGTGGCCCAGCGTTGGGCCGACGCCCGGGTGGCCGTCCTGGCCGACCTGCTCTCCCAGCTGGAGGGTCCCGCCCGCGCGTCCGTGGAGCAGGGCCTGCGCGCTGCGCGACCCGACGGCGACGAGGGGGCTGAGAGAGCGGGAGCGCAGCCCGACGCGACGAGGAGCGGCACGGGGTGGGCCCACCCGGGCGGTACCGCGCAGGCGTGCCACGCTCTGTCCACCGCGCTGGTGGCTGCCGACCCGCACACCGTCCCCGACGTCCTGGTGGCGGTCGTGGGCCGGACGCTCGCCTCGGACGCGGTGACCCTGCGGCTCCTGTCCCCGGACGGCCGGGTGCTGAGGCCGGTGTCCTGGACCGGGGCGCAGGACGAACGGGCCCCGCAGGACGAACCGGTGGAGCGCAGTCCCGCCGGGCAGGCCCTGCGCGAGGACGACGTGGTCGTGGAGGTCGACGGTGCCGCGGGGGTGGTCCACGCACCTGTGAGGTGCGCCGGGCGGTGCGTCGCGGTGCTCAGCGTGCGCTGGCAGGACGACGCCGACGCCGGAGCGGACGTTCCCCCCGAGACCTGGTCCGACCTGCTCTCGGCCCTGGCCTCCACCGCCGGTCCACTGCTCCCGTCGGTCAGCACCGGCAGCCGCCGGATGCACCTGGCCGCCCGCACGCGCGAGTGGACCGTGGCCGGGGAGGTGCAGGCACGTCAGTCGGGTCCGCTGTTCCTGGCCGCGCAGGGGGTCAGGGCGTCAGCGCACACCGAGCCCTCGGCCAGTGGAGGAGCCGAAGCCCACGACCTGGAGGTGGTGTCCGTCCCCCCGCGCCGGGGTTCGGCCTCCGACGGCCGGCCAGCGGTCCACCTGGACGTCGCCGTCCTGGACTGCCGCTCGCAGGGGCGCCACGCCGCCGGCGTGACGGGGCTGGCGCTGGGCGCGCTCCGGCACGCACGCAGCCTCGGCCTGCATCCCGCGGAGCAGGCGCGGCTGGTCGACGAGGCGGTGTTCGGAGAGCACCACGGGGAGGTGCTCGTCGACATGCTCCTGCTGCGGGTGGAGTTCGAACCCTGGCGCGTGCACGCCTTGGCCAGCTCCGACATCAGCGTGCACCGCCAGCGCGGTGCGTCGCTGCAACAGCTGGAGCTGGCGGTCAACGACGCCTTGGGGCTCACGGGTGAGGCCGACTACGCGACGGAGCCGCTGGACGTCCAGCGCGGCGACCGCCTCGTGCTGGTGGGTGACGGTTTCGGTCCCTTCCCCGCCCGGGGCCGCCGCCGTGTCGAGACCGTCGTCAACCGCTCACGGGCGCTGGCCGCCGAGGAGGTGGTGCGTCAGGTCATCACCGACCTGCTCGACCTCGCGGGTGCCGACGGCCCGGACCGGGACGCGACGATCGTGTGCCTCGACCTGTGAGGCTGCACGCCCCGCTGCCGCACCGCCGAACCACCCGCGAGGACACCGACGCTCGTCGATCGCGATGGACCCGCTCGACGCGGTGGAGCGGGACGCCGGCCGACGAGTCCCCGGTGACCGGGGATGTGGTTATCATGATCTCTGGTGTGCCGGGAAGCCTGGTCGGCGATGACGTCGTCGATCTCGGGAACAGGTGCTGACATGGACACCGACCTCACTGCCACGCTGCGCCGGTGCGCGTTCTGCGGCCCCTCGGCGACCCCCGCCTCCTCCCGCGCCAGACGCCGGAGCGGACGACGAGCGCCCCGCGGAACGTTCGACGAGACCCTGGCCGCGGAACTCGTCCAGACGCCTCGTGAGGGTTCGGCTAGTCGCTCGTGCGGCAGCACTCTGCGCTGCGTGCCCCCCCGCGTGTCACCCCTGTCCGTCCACGGTGCCTCCGGCGTCGTGGTGCTGTCCCCACAAGGAGTTGAGTGAGATGGACACCGTCGTCGTCAGTGCTGTCGTCATCGCCGCGATCGTCCTCGTCGCGCTCGTCGTCGCTGTGGCGGTGAAGATCCGCTACAAGATCGCCAGCCCCTCCGAGGCCCTCATCATCGTGGGGCGCAAGGGACGCCCGGTCACCAACCCCCAGACCGGGGAGGTGACCACCGACCTGTCGGGGCAGAAGGTGGTCATGGGTGCCGGCGTCTTCGTCAAGCCCCTGGTGCAGCAGGCGCACCGGTTGTCGTTGTCCTCGGTGCGCATCCCCATCTCCATCCGCGGCGCGGTCTCGCGGCAGGGGATCCGCCTGAACGTCGACGGGGTCGCCATCGTCAAGGTCGGTGGGACCGAGGACTTCGTCCGCGCCGCCGCCCAGCGGTTCTTGCAGCAGCAGAAGGAGATCGAGCCGTTCACCCAGGAAGTCCTGGCCGGCAGCCTGCGCGGGGTCATCGGGACGTTGACGGTGGAGGAGATCATCCGCGACCGGGTCGCCTTCGCCCGTCAGGTGGAGGAGGAGGCGGTGACCAGCCTGAACAACCAGGGTCTGGTGCTGGACACCTTGCAGATCCAGGACGTCAGCGACGACGGCAACTACCTCAAGGACCTGGGTCGGCCTGAAGCGGCGAACGCCCGTCGTGCCGCGGAGATCGCCGAAGCCAACAACGCTCAGGAGGCGCAGCAGGCCAAGTCCTTGTCCGACGCCAAGATCGCTCAAGCTCAACGCGACCTGGCGTTGCAGCAGGCCCAGTTCCGCGCCGACCAGGACAAGGCGGCCGCCGAGGCCGACGCCGCGGGGCGGCTGGCGGAAGCGGCAGCGCAGCAGCAGGTGCTGCAGGAGCAGGAACGGGTGGCCCAGCGTCAAGCCGAGCTGACCGAACGGACGTTGGACACCGAGGTCCGCAAGCCCGCTGACGCCCGGCGTTACCAGGCCGAGCAGGAGGCGATGGCGCACAAGACCGCCCGGGTCCTGTCTGCTGAGGCCGAGCAGCAGGCCGCCGTCGCCACTGCGCAGGCCGACGCCGAACGGGTGCGGTTGTCGGCGCAGGCCGACGCGACCCGGGTCCAGTTGGCCGCGGAGGCTGAACTGCAGCGTCGCACCGCTGACGCCAACGCGGTGCGTCTGGAGGGACAGGCGCAGGCAGAAGCGCTCACTCTCACCGGAGCGGCCAAGGCGGAGGCGCTGAGCAAGGAGGCGCAGGCCTTGAAGGAGTTCGGGCAGGCCGCGCTCACCCAGCGTGCTCTGGAGGTCCTGCCGCAGGTGGCGCAAGCACTGGCCAGTCCCATCGCCGGCATCAAGGATCTCACGGTCATCTCCAACGACGGCGCCGGTGCGCTCAGCCGGTCGGTGGGCAGCAACCTGCAGGAGACGTTCGAGGTGCTCAAGCGCACCACCGGCGTCGACGTGACCGAACTGCTGCGCTCCGTCGGCGCCGGTCACGGGAGCGCCCGGTCGGGCGTGGGGCGAGGGGGCCAGGAGGTTTCCGACCCGGCCCGCGCCCGCCTCGACGGAACAGCGCCGCAGGGGTAGCGCCGCAGGGGTGGTGGTCGCCGGCAGGATGGACTTCGCGGTGACGCAGGCCGTTTCGACGGCCCCGCCGGCGCTGTGTGCACGGTGCGGTTCGCGAGAACCGGAGGGTGGCCTCGTCGAGTTCTCGTGGTCCGCGGGTTCTCCTCCGTGACGGCAGGAGGAGCAGCCGGCAGGAGCGCGTCGCCAGGGGGAGCCAGGAGAGGCGACCCCTGGGTGGCGTCGCAGCGGACGACCCCGCCCCTGCGAGGGGATGTGCGACGCACCGCCGGCCTCTCCGTCGATGGTCTCGTGCTCGACTGTCGAGAAGTGGTTCCGGAGTGACACCACGTGAAGGGGGTGCACGTCGTGGAGAACTCCTTCGTCGGAGGGCTCCTCGAGTCGTGGTGGTTCCGCTGACCACTACCTCCGAGTCCTGCTCGAGTGCGTTGCAGCAGGGGGAATCCGCGCGTTCGACCGTTCCTGGGACGACGGGTCTGACGGCAGTGCTCATCAGCCGCGCCGTCCTCCCGGGCGATCCGCCCCCGCACGCAGGGGTGGAGACGCCGGGTGGATCGGCACCGTGACCGCGCGCACCGGCGATCGCCACGTGCGGTCCGGGCTCGGCGGTCGAGGTTGTCCGCGCCACGGCAACAGCGGGTTCCTCAGGCGCCGCTGCTGCGCTGACGCTGAGCGAAACCGGAGGCTGGGCGCACACCACCAGCGGGAGGTGCGTTGCTCGGCTGCGCCCCACCTCGTCGCGGCGGCAGTCGGTAGCGGATCAGCCGCGCGGAGTCGACGACCACGAACACCGACGAGGCGTTGTGCGCGATGGCCACCAGCACCGGCGAGAGCGCCCCAGCCGCCCCCGGCGCCAGACCCACCCCGTTGACCGCGATCGAGGCGCCGTAGCCCTGCCTGATCAGGCTCGGTGTCCGGTCGCCGAGGTCGCGCAACTGCGACAGCCGGCGCCGGTCGTCCCCGACGAGGGCCACGTCCGCGGTTTCGACCGCGACGTCGGTGCCCGGCACGCCCATCGCGATCCCCAGGTCGACCAGAGCCAGGGCCGGGGCGTGCGCCGCGGTGCCGGCCTCGCCGCGGCTCGCAGTTCGCGCACCGTGGTGGTCTTCGTGTCGGCGGGCAGCAGCGGGGCAGGACCAGCAGCAGGACCAGGTCCGGCGCCAGCACCAGTGGACTGGGCAGACCCGGTCCGTCCGCGCGGGCGGGTCGTGGCCCAGCGTCGGGCCGGTGCCCGGGTGGACGTCCCGTCCGACCTGCCGGCCCAGCTGGAGAACCCGGCCCGTGAGCTCGTCGAGCAGGGTCTGCACGACCCTCGACCTCGCCGGGCGCGACGGGCCCGACGAGGACGCCACCATCGTCTGCCTCGACCTGCGAGACCCCGCCCTCACCCCGCCCGGGCCGCGGGCCGGCGGGCCGTGACCCAGCGGCGCGCGCCGTCGGAGCTGACCGTCACCAGCACGAGCGCCGCGGCCCCGGCGTGCAGCAGCCGCGTGAGGCTGCCCGGGCCGGGGTCCGCGCTCGCGGCGTGGACCAGGACGACCGCCTCGACGGTGCTCAAGGCCATGAGCAGCAGTCGCGCCCACGCCTGGCGGGCCCAGACGAGCGCGCAGAGCAGCAGGGCGAGGACCGCGGGGACCGGCAGGACGGCCGCCCCCACCAGCGCGGCGACGGTCTTCACGAGGCAGACCGCCGCGGCCAGGCCCAGTTCCACCGGTGGCGTGCGGCGGTCGGCCAGGGCGGGGCGCCCGCTGGCCTCCGCGGGCTGGGCGCGGTCGTCGGCCGGTCCGTCCGTCAGGTCCAGGACGACGAGGCTGCCGTCGGTCCGGACGACGTCCCCGCCGCCGTTGCGGGAGCGGAAGGCCGGCACGAAGTGGGACAGCACGCCGGTGCGCGCGTGCGGTGACCCCGCCCGGACGGTGGCCACGACGTGGTCGCGCTCGACGTCGATGTCGGCGTCGATCTTGTGGGTCACCTGCAACGTGAACAGGGACAGGCCCACGGCGCGGTCGTAGGTGCCCGCCGCCAGCCAGTCGACGCGCTGCCCGCCGGGCAGGACCCAGTCCGCCGGGGTGGGCCAGAAGCGGACGTGGTGGCGCCGGGCCGCGTCCCCGCCGACCTCCATCTCGTAGGCGAAGGCCTGCAGGCGCCCGAACAGGAACAACCCCGACACCGGGGCGGACCGGTAGGAGCGGCGCAGCACGGCGGACACGACGATGCCCCAGCCGCTGCGCAGGGTCAGGTCGTCCGCCCGGGTCCAGCCGGCGGCGCTCATCGCCGCGTGGACCTGCTCGGCGCGGCCCTGGACGGCCAGGTTGACGGGGTCGCCGAGGATGCCGGACGACGTGGTGGTGCGGCCGATGAAGTAGTCCGGCACGTAGATCCGGGTCAGGACCTGCTGCAGCCGCGGCAGTCCGACGTAGGCCACCAGGGCCCAGAAGACGACCAGCCGGGCCAGCTCGCCCCAGGCGAGGGTGCGGTGGTCGCGGAGCAGGACCCACCCCAGCCAGAAGACCACCGCGGTGGCGAGGACGAAGAACGTGCCGTCGAGCACCTCCCCGACGCTCCAGGAGGCGGGCAGGCGCTTGGGCGGCAGCTGCGGCGAGGTGACGTCGCGGTCCCGGCGGTCGTCGAGCACCGGGTCATCATGGTCCTCAGCGACCGTCCCCCGGGTCGAACGGGGCAGGTTCGCCCGGGCCTCCTAGTTGTACTGACCATGGACGTTGGTGACACGCCGGTAACCGCAGGTCGTTGAGGCAAGAGAGGACCTCCGAGGGCAGTGTGGAGCTGCTGAAGGCGAC